>DASYZB010000065.1 GCA_035946615.1 Verrucomicrobiia bacterium | reverse complement strand
GTGCTGCCTTACTTGGGGGCACTTGGACATTTACTGGCAGCTATGCTACAAATATACCAGCGGGTGGTCGCTTGAGCGGAGGCAGTACCGCCGCGACGACAACTGGTTGGGCACCAGGTGTCACCAACTCATTTGCAGTTGTTGGTTGGTCCTCAAACCTCGGCCATGATTGGAGCACCATTGCCGCAGAGCTCAACGGCTCGACCTTCAGTGGTGGTCAGTGGAATGGTGGAAATTGGACTGTCAAGAATGGCTCGGCCTTCTTTGGTCTCTCAAGCGTTGGCTTTGGTGAAGCTGGTGGCGGAGCGCAGGGACTACCTCCATTCCCGTTGTTTGGAACAGTACCGACAGCGGCAGGCACACCAATCACCTCACCCTTCTCACTGTATGTTATCGCAGCGGTGCCTGAACCGGGCACCTTCGCATTGGCTGGTCTCGGCGCTGCTGCGCTGCTGATCTTCCGCCGTCGCAAGTAAGAGAAGGCTCTTTAAATCACACACAAGCCGCTCGGAAACGGGCGGCTTCTTTTTTTGTACACGCGCCCTTTTGGAGTGCGGTGGCAAGCGAAGCGCGACACCGCTTTGCCTGGGAGTTTCCGCAAGGTTTAACCTTCGCAATTCGCAGTTGGCCCTGTCCGGCTAGCCCAAAGCGCCGTCGCCGCTGCGCTCTGCCGGCGCACTCCAAAACAAAGAAACAAACGTATTCTTGTGCTTTGCCATCTCATTGCGTCCTGCTAAAGTCATGATGTTGGAAGACCTGCGCGCAAATGATCGAAGGCATTTGGACGTTTTTGTCTGCATCCTCCTGCTCAGCGCGTTGCTGATTGCTCTCGCCGTGGCCGCCTTCTGGCCGGTGCTCCGCAACGGGTTCATCAACTATGATGACCCTGATTACGTCACCCAAACCCCCCAGGTTCTGGCCGGGCTCACCTGGCGGGGATTGGCTTGGGCCTTCACCACCGGTTGGGCTGGCAATTGGCACCCCTTAACCTGGGCCTCGCACATGCTGGATGTGACCCTCTTTGGCGTCAGCCCCGGTGCCCATCACGCGGTCAACTTGCTCCTCCACGTCACCAATACCTTGCTTCTGTTTTTTTTGCTTAAGCGATTGACCGGGTCGCTCTGGCGCAGCGCGCTCGTGGCGGGGCTTTTTGCGGTTCATCCCATGCACGTCCAAACGGTCGCCTGGGTTTCTGAGCGAAAGGACCTGCTTAGCGCGTTTTTCGGCTTTCTAACCATTTGGGCCTACGCGAACTACGCCGCAAAGGCGCCCCACGCTCGACGCTCGACGCTCGACGTTTTGCCGCCCTACCTCCTTTCCCTGGCCTTGTTCGCCCTTGGCTTGATGAGCAAGCCCATGCTGGTAACCCTGCCTTTCGTTCTCCTGCTGCTGGATTTTTGGCCCTTGCAGCGCCTCCAGCCCTCGCTCCGGTCCGTTTCGCCAAGGATTCTGATCGAGAAACTCCCATTTCTGGCGCTGAGCGCCATATCGAGCTTTGTCACGTTACGCGTACAACAGGCCGGCGGCGCGGTGGCTACGCTCAACGCGCTGCCGCTATCGGCGCGCCTGGCCAATGCCCTGGTTTCATATTGCCGTTATCTTGGGAAGCTATTCTGGCCAGCAGACCTGACAGTGTTTTATCCGCAGCCGGCGAATTGGGCTTTGTGGCAAGTCGCTGCGGCGGCTGCACTATTGCTGGCGATCAGCATTGCCGTCCTGTTTGGGACACGGCGTTTTCCATTCTTGGCAACCGGCTGGTTTTGGTTTTTGGGCATGCTAATACCCGTAATCGGCATCGTTCAAGTCGGCGCCCAATCGATGGCAGACCGATACAGCTATTTGCCGTTCGTCGGTTTGTTCATCGCTCTCACCTGGCTGACTGCAGAAATGGCCTCCCAGCATGCCATTCCAAGGAAGCTCACCTTTGCTCTGGGGTTCATGTTGCTGGCGGCCTGTGCCATGGCGAGTAATGTGCAGACTCGCTACTGGAAGGACACACTGACCTTGTTTCAGCATGCCCTGTCGGTCACGCCTGACAATTCCGTTGCTCGCTTCAGCCTCGGCAAAGCCCTTGCCGAACAGGGAAAACTCAATGAAGCATCTTATGAATTACAAAGAGCTCTCCAGATCGATCCGGGTTTTGCGAAGGCCCAG
The DNA here is from genome assembly GCA_035946615.1 of Verrucomicrobiia bacterium. Classification (NCBI taxonomy): domain Bacteria; kingdom Pseudomonadati; phylum Verrucomicrobiota; class Verrucomicrobiia; species Verrucomicrobiia bacterium. Next base: position 48,236 of record DASYZB010000065.1, on the reverse strand, counting down.
GGCCAGTTGGCTTCTGTCCTCGCTGACGAAGGTAGATGCGCAGAGGCGATCCACCACTATGAATTGGCGCTTCAAAGCGACCCGAATGTTCCCGAGGCCCTCAACAACCTGGCGTGGTTGCGCGCAACCTCCCCTGATCCCAAGCTGCAGAACGGGACTGAAGCCGTTCGATTGGCCCAACGCGCTTGCCAGCTAACCGATTACCAAAGAACGGTTTTTATCGGGACATTGGCTGCAGCGTACGCCGAAGCGGGGCAGTTCGATGCGGCGGTTGCCACTGCCCAAATGGCCTGCGACCACGCCCAGCTTTGGCATGAATCCGAATTGGCGCAGAAGAACAAGGACCTTCTTGAACTCTACCGCGCAGGAAAGCCGTACCGGACCCAGTGACCATAGGATTGCTGGTGACCTGTTTTGGAGTTCGGTGGCAAGCGAAGCGCGACACCGCTTTGCCTGGTAGCGCCCAACGAGGTTTACCCCTGCGATTTGGCCTTGGGACTGTCCGCCTTCCCAAAGCGCCGTCGTCGCTGCGCTCTGCCGGCGCACTCCAAAGGCAAAAGCGGCCGCTGCGCTCTGCCGGCGCTCACTCAAAAAATGCTGGTGAATTTGCGCCGAATGCCCATCTTTTGGCGAATGCAGGAGCCGAAAATACCCTGGCCGCGCGCACCCACTCACCAGCTTTCTCAAGGCGGGACTTATTTTGTTACCGCAGGAACCTATTTGAAATCTCATCACTTCCGTGGCGCCGAGCGGCTGCGCGTGCTGCATCGTGGTCTGCTTGTTGTAGCGTCAGAATTTAAATGGCGCCTGGAGGCTTGGGCGGTGTTCTCGAACCATTATCATTTCGTCGCGCATTCACCGCCAAAAGAACCTGATGCAGCCAACCTTCGGCGGATGCTCGGTAAACTGCACGAGAAAACCGCGAAGTGGCTTAATCGTCTGGATGGCACGCCGGGTCGGAAGGTTTGGCACAATTTTCGGGAAACACGACTGACTTACGAGAAATCGTATTTGGCGCGGCTGAACTATGTCCATAGGAATCCCGTAAAGCACGGATTGGCGCCCCTCGCAAGCCTGTATCCGTGGTGTTCGGCCAGATGGTTCGAGCGTACAGCCACTCCAGCCCAGGTAAGGACAATCTATCGTTTTAAGACAGACCGGCTGCAAATCCCTGACGAGTACGATGTCGTGAACGAATGGTGACGTGTTTTGGAGTGCGGTGGCAAGCGAAGCGCGACACCGCTTTGGGGCTGTGACTTTCACGGGGATTGAATCCTGCCGCCTTTCCAAAGCGCCGTCGCCGCTGCGCTCCAAAGACAAAGCTCTTACGCGAGGGAATCTTATTGCGGGGCCGGGGGCAGCCCTCTGCCGAAGTTGAAGGGTGAAGGCGGCATCACCTGCGGACCCGCACCCGGGTTCGGAGTTCCGCTGCCGGGAGCGCCGGGCATCGGGACCGTGTTCACGTTAGGTGTAAGCCGGGTTGGAGGGAATAAGGCTGCAGAGGGATCGCCTTTCATTTTGGCATTTTGATACTGCGCTGCGATAAGGACATCCTGCTCCTCCGGACTCAAGTTTGATTCAGGAAATTGCGCGGATGCCGCGCTTTGCGCCGTACCGAAACCAGGAAGAGCCACGCCATTGGCCATTCCATTAACCATTCCATTAGCCATTCCCGGGTTCATTCCAGGGCTTCCAGGCGTGGTGGTATTGGAGCGCATAGCACGCGTGGGCATCGTGAAGCCGGGGGCGCCGCCGCTCGGGTTAAAGCCGCGGCCTGGAATGGACATCGGCGGGGGCACGATACCGGTTGGCGTGGGAATCCCGGCTGGCGGTGTTGTAGTGGGCAACTTTTGGCCGTCTTTATCCAGCGTCAGCGTTTCAACCGTTCCGCCATTGTTCACCTTAACGCTGCCGGCTTTATCATCAATATCCAGAACCTCGATGTCTCCCTGGCGTTGGCCGATATTGAGGATGTAATACTCCTCCGTACCGGGTTTTTGGCCGGGTTTGACCGGCGCCGGGGGCGTTTTCATGAGCGCGCGTTTGCCGCCAAATACGCTTCCGGCAAGAATGCCCGTGAGAATGATTTTCGGCGGGGGCGGTTTGGTGGCCTCGGGGTCAGGCGGCGGGGGCGGGGGCTTGAGCCCGAACGCGTTGCGCTCGACAATCCCCTGGTAAGGGGCAGTGTCAGTAATGGCGTTTGCCGCCGTGCAAAGAGCAAGGCTGCCGACCATGCATACCCACACCTTTCCACCATTCTTCATGCTTTTATTATACTTTTGTCAAAATAAAACACCACATCAAAATGGAAGTTTTCTGAAAGCCGCAAAAGAATACAAAGAGCACAAAGAACGGTGGAAACCAGAGGGTCTGGCTATCTTACTTTTACGATGGCCTTTCAGAATCGTCCTCCGGGCGCCGGGAACGTCCCCCTCGGAGGCCGAGTGGGAGCAAGTGCAGGAGTAAGAGTAAGAGTGAGAGTAAGGGCTGGGGACGAAGCCCAAGCGCGCGTGGCCTCAGAACCCAGAAGCGAAAGACGGGTACATGGACAAATCGGCCCAATCGAGTTGGTATCTCGATGGGTTAAGCCTGGCGGATTTGCAGAGCGCGTCCATGTCCTTTTGCATCTCGGGGCTTGGGCCCGTTGTGGTTCGACCCCGGAAAAAAACCAGCTCTCCAGGCAGCGGTAGCATGTCGGGTGAGCCAGAGTCGCCCCCCTTCCAGGTGATGGTCGAGAAGCCGGGGATGGTAGTGCTGATGCAGCCGCCCTGTTCGGTGCGAAAAATCAACCAAGGAGCATTGGGGCGGTAGGGGCACTTGATACAGGCCATGTCAGTCGAAACGACGCGCATAGGGGCAATCGAGTCGGGCAGGTCTTTGTTAAAGAGCATGATGGTGTAATCGCGGCCCTGAGTGATGCGGGTCACACTCTCAACTATCCTGCGCTCGATGAGGGTGTCGTCCGCTTCGAGAAACCAGACCTTCTTCCCGGCATAAACCTTCCTGAACCCTTCAGGGCCCATCCCATGGCCTCGGGTGTACCCATGCCGTTTTGTCAATGCGGTGATAGGCACTTGCCCTGGGCCTCCCTCGCCCTCCCAACAAGGACTGATAGCCGTCAAACCCGCCATGCCCCAGGCGATGCAATGGGTGTTCCACCTCACGACGGGCGGCATGGCCGGCCAGCCCGCCGGGCGCAAGCGGACGGACCACAAACCGATGCTCGCGCCGTTGGTGTGGGCCATGAAATTCGTCCAAGTCTCGCAACTGAGTGTCCCTGGAATGAAGTGATCGAAAACCGGATTCGTCGTGAACCGGAGTTGGTGTGCCGGGTTTGTAACGGCTTGGCTGAATAACTTGTAAACCGCAGGCGCATTAGTGGCCCAGCCGGCAAACCTTGTCGAAACAGGCTGAGGGTTGGACGAAATCTCCTGCGCGGAAACCGGGATCTGAGCCATCAGTAAGGTGGCAAGGGCAAACAAAGCAAAGTTCTTCACCAAAGCCAGTATAGTGGGGAATAATTCCCGCAACAATCTCTTTGGAGTGCGCCGGCAGAGCGCAGCGGCGACGGCGCTTTGAGAAGGCAGCAGACTCAGTTGCGTGAAAGTTGCAGACCAAAAGCGGTGTCGCGCTGCGCTTGCCACCCCACTCCAAAAGTATCAGAGGACTGGCGCAGTCCAAGACGCTTGGCGAGGAGCGCTGCCAGTTCTACTCCGTGTAAGGCTTTCCGGCATGGTAAAGTTCCAGCAGGTGTTCATTGCGCTCGACAATCGCTTTCTCTCCGAGTTTGGCCGCGAGGGTCTTTGCTCTTTCAGCCGTCATGATTGCTTCCTTGAAGCGGTTGGCCCGCGCGTAGGCGGCAGCCAAAGTGCCGATGAACAGCGGTTCATGGAACTTAGTGAGGGTGCAGGCCTTCTCCGCAAGGCGCACGGCCTCCGCGCCGTTGTCGGGGGATTTTTCAGGACTGGTGGCAAGAACCCAGGCAAGATCATTCAAGGCGGCCGGCCAGTCGGGGTCCTCTCTCAGAGCGGTTCTGTACTCGGCGACGGCTTCGGCGCGTTTTCCTTGGGCCAGAAGCGCGCTGCCGAGCAAAGAACGAGTGCGCACCAGGCGGGCGTTAATGCCTAATGCGAGCCTATACTGGGCAACCGCATCTCCGCTTTTGCCCTGCATGGCCAGGGCAAACCCGAGGTTGCTTTGCGCCTCGGCATATCCGGGCTTGAGCCTGACGGCTTCCGCGAATTGCTGCTTTGCCTCTGCAAATTTGCCCTCCTCGATGAGCGCAGAACCGAGATTCACCCTGGCGACGGGATTCTCAGGGGTAATATCAATCGTGTGGCGGAAAAGGGTTTCGCTGTCCTTCCACAAGCGCGTTTGGGCATTGGTCAGAATCCCGCAAAGGACGAGGATTGCCGCAGAACCCGAGGCAAAGCTGATTTGGCGAATTCGAGAAGCCCGTGCAATGTCGGCCAAGCCCCAGGCCACCACAATGAACAAGCCAATCGATGGGAGATAACTGTATCGGTCCGCTTGGGCCTGCAGGCCCGTTTGGACCAGCCCGCTCACAGGCGCCAGCATGCCCACGAACCAGAGCCATCCAACCGCCAGGTATGGCCGGGTGCGCCACAAAAGCACCGCACTCAGCGAGATTAGCGTCAGCCCCGCGCCTGCCAAAGCTACCGCGCCTAGTGGCTCCTGGTCAGGCAATGGATAATAGACAGCCAGGCGAACCGGCCAAAATGTCTTCATCAGGTAAATACCGTAAGAAACCAATGCGTGCTCGAAGCGCGAACCCAGCGAGAGAAGCGTGACCGGCACCACAGCGCCTTGGCGCTTCTGCGCGCAAAAGGTGATTACGCCAGAGATTGCGGCCAGCGTGAGGAATGGAAGTTTTTCAAGAACCAGCCGGCTAAAGGCGACCGGGCAGGAACTCTTGGATGAGACCTCGTTCGCGAGTGATAATTCTTCGTGCACAATTGGCAACCGGGTTCGTTGAAGAGGCCAGAAGTCCAGCAGAAGGAGCAAGAATGGCAACGTCACGAGCATCGCTTTGCTCATCAGGCCGAGGGCGAACAGGACGAGAGAGAGGAGAAAGGGCAGTAAAGCATGCAGCGTGGAGCGTGGAGCGTCGGAGGTGCGTCTCGCGTAACTGGCATAAAACCAGATGGAGAGGAGCCCGAAGAATGCGCTCAACACGTCCTTGCGCTCGGAAATCCAGGCGACCGATTCGACGTGCAATGGATGCAGAGCAAACAACGCGGCCACAAACGCGCTGCGCCAGAGGGTGGCCGTCAGACGCAGCATGAGGAAGAACAAAATCAGGCTGTTGGCCAGGTGAAAAAGGAGGCTGGTCAGGTGGTGAGCGCGGGCGTTCAGGCCAAAGAACTGGCAATCCACCATATGCGAGAGCCACGTGATGGGATGCCAATTGCCGGCATGAAAGGTTTGAAAGGCCCAAACCGTGTTGTCCCACGTTAGTCCCGACAGCACCCGCTCATTGCGCACGACGTAGTCCGGGTCGTCGTAATTAATAAACCCGTTGCCTGCGACCGGCCCAAATGCGGCTAGCACCAGGCCCGCCAGTATTGCGCAACAGACGATTGCCCAGCGAGTATTGCCGTTCCGGGACATCAGGACTGGGATGCTGACCAATTCGGCTCTCGCCGGCAAGCTGCCGTGTTGTAATTGACAGTCGAGGAATGGGAAACTACACTCCTTTCTAATAAGCGAGCCTGCTCGATGGGGTGGACTAAGCTGAAATGGATTGCTAAACCGAAATGGCTATTTTTATGAAACGAAAACTCCCTTTGGGACTTGCCTCAATGCTCTTTGGCTGCGGTGTCCTGGTAGGTTTGCTGCTCAACACCAGTACCGATGCGCAAGCGCCTGCCCAAACCACGATGACAACCCTGCTGTGGGCGCAGCAGGCCAGTGTCACAATTTCCTATTTGAATCAATTGCGAGCAGGCAAAACCGCCGAAGCGATGTCACTCATGGAGAATCACCTCGACGCCGACGTTGCCAAGTTAGGCGCTGCTCTCGCCGCCCAACCGGCTGCGGAGGGAAATCCCCAGCTTTTAAAGATCATTCAGGAGTTTCGTGCTTACCGGCAAAAATACCCGCACGAAAGCCATTCAAGCTCGATCGACGATGGCATTGCCAAGGCCTATAAGGCCCTGGATTCGGGGTCGAAATAATCAAATCAATTGGCCAGGATGTGCGGCCCGGTTATCTGGTGCATACTGTAGGCCGCTGCGGCTCGCACGTTCGCGTCCGGATCGTTGAGCAATTTGGCCAGCGTGGGCAGCGAGGCCTCAGCTTGTGTCCCTATCTCGGCGAGCGCATAGACAGACGCCCGCCGCACATCCGGGTCCTGACCCTTTAGCGCCTCCGTCAAGACCGGCACGGATTTCTTGCCAATCCTTCCCAGCGCCGCCGAGGCGTCCCACCGGAGTTGGTGATCATTGCCGCAGAGCGCTTTACCGAGGGCAGCGACCGCCGCGCCAGCAGCGGGGCCCAGGATGCCCAACGACCGCGCCCCTGCCCCGCGCATTGCCGCTGCCTGAGGCGCCTTGACATGCGCCATGGACCGAAATGGGTGCGGTATTTTTGGCTGCAAATCCCACATCTCTTTTTCAATCACCGGGTCTTTCGCATCCAGCATCTGGACCAACTCGGGGACAACATTTGATCCGAGCGCCTTCAATTCGAGAGCTGCCCTTCCATCACCGCTGTAGGCAAGTAATGCCCATTCGGTTACGGTCTTGCCCTGGTAAGTTGGGCGGCTGGAATGGGGGACAGACGCCAAAAGGCCACCCAGGATTATGGTTCCCAGGAGACCTAGACCGATATACAGGGGCCTTTTCACGGCTATTCTTTAGTCCTGTCCATCATCCGCTTGTGGAGGAGGGAATTCAAGGGAGAGTTCAGGCTTTTGGTTTGCCTTTCCTCCGTCATCGTTCATGGTAGCCTGAACTCCTGATGCCCTCTTCCCGAAATATGCGCGCAGCCCTGACCATCGCCGGGTCCGATAGCGGCGGCGGCGCCGGAATCCAGGCGGATTTGAAAACGTTTGCCGCCCTGGGCGTGCATGGAACTTGCGCCATTACCTGCCTCACCGCCCAATCGCCTCGTGGCATCCTGGGCATCCAGCCTTGCAGCACGGTCATCCTTCAGCAACAACTCAAGGCAGTCATCAATGACTTGCACCCGGCCGCTGCCAAAACCGGAATGCTCTACTCAGCCGCCATTGTTCGAATAATAGCCGAATTTCTGGCGCGGCATCCCATCCCGCTGGTGGTCGATCCGGTTATGATTTCGACCAGCGGCAGACCCTTGATCAGGCCCAGCGCGGTCCGCGCCCTTTGCGACGAGTTGCTGCCCTTGGCGGCGTTGGTCACGCCCAACCTGCACGAAGCGGAAGTCCTCGTGGGAGAACGGCTGCGTTCGCCTGAAGACCTGCGCACCGCGGCCAGGCAACTGCATTCCCGCTTTGGCTGCGCGGTTCTTGTCAAAGGCGGCCATTTGCGTCGAGGCCGGGACGCCATGGACATCTTTTACGACGGTCGCCAGGAACTGCTTCTCAGCGCCCCGTTGGTGCGGGGTGTGCTCACGCACGGCACCGGGTGCACCTACTCGGCAGCGGTGACGGCCTATTTGGCACGTGGCCTGGGGATGGTGCAAGCCGTTACCAAGGCCAAAGGGTTTATTACTAAAGCTATCGCGAAAAGCAGGAGAGTGGCAGGGCATTGGGTGCTCCATTGGGAGGGCTTCTGAAAGACCAGGCAAAATCCACGTGCTAATCGCGCCAAAATCCGCTAATCCAGAGTGTGAACAGCACCCGGCCAATCCACAATCTCGCGTTGATTGGCTTCATGGGGACCGGCAAATCTTCTGTGGGCCGGCTGGTTGCCTCTCACTTGCATTTCACATACCTTGACACCGATCAGGTCATTGAGGCCTGGGCCGGCAAGTCTGTGGCCAATATTTTCCAACAAGATGGTGAACCTGCCTTTCGCGACTGGGAGCGGCGCATCGTCCAGGACGTGGCAAAGCGCACCAAAACGGTCATCTCGACCGGAGGCGGTCTGCCGGCAACCCCGAGCAATCTGACGAGCCTCAAGAGTCATTCGCTGGTCGTCTGTTTGTGGGCCTCAGCCGAAGCCATCTTCGAGCGCGTCCGCGACCACGATCACCGGCCCCTGTTGCATGGAGCGGACCCGCTTGAAAAAATTCGCAGCCTGCTGGCCGAGCGTGAGCCATATTATCGTCAGGCCGATGTGCTCGTGAATACCGAGTTGCGCACCGTGCGGGAAGTGGCGACACAGGTCATACACCAGTTTCACATGGCGCAGGCGGCCTATCGATGAAAAGCGGTCTTCGGCAGCGCGCACGGGAGTTGGGGTTCGATGATTGCCGGGTCACCACGGCGCACCCGCCCGAGTCTGCGGCCAGATTGCAAAGCTGGTTATCCCAAGAGCGCCATGGCGAGATGCTTTACCTCGAACGCAATGCCGCAAAGCGGTTCGATCCGCAAAAAGTCCTGCCCGGAGCCAGGAGCATCATCACTTTGGCAGCCTCTTACGCTTCGCCCGCGATGGTAAGCAACGGGAGTCCATCCCACGGTTCTCCCAGTAAGGGAGCAGGCTCAGGGATAAGTGCGCACCTGCCTGCGGGCGTGGTGGCGCGCTACGCGCGTTATGCCGATTACCACCAGGTGCTGCGCAAACCGCTTCGGGCCCTCACTGAATTCCTCAATGACCTCGGTGGACCGCGCACGCGCTCGTTATGGTATGTGGATACCGGCCCGGTGTTGGAACGGGACTACGCCCAGCGCGCCGGCCTGGGTTTTATCGGCAAGCACACCAACCTCATCAGCCGCCGGCTTGGGAACTGGATTTTTCTCGCTGAAATCCTCACCACGCTTGAACTCGAACCGGACGCGCCCGAGAGAAACCACTGCGGCTCCTGCACGCGTTGCATGAGCGCCTGCCCTACTGCGGCCATAACAGCCCCATTCCGATTGGATGCCCGCCGCTGCATCTCCTATCTGACAATCGAATTGAAGGGGCCAATCCCCATCGAGTTGCGCCCGGCGATCGGCAACCGGATTTATGGTTGCGACGATTGTCTCGCCGCTTGTCCCTGGAACCGATTTGCGCATCAAGGCCATTTGATGCGCGCGTCTGCGCAAGTCGGTCTCGAGCGGCCGAACCTGTTGGAGTTGCTGGCGCTGGATGAGGCCGGTTTCAAAAAACGTTTTGGCGCCACTCCCATCGCTCGCGCGCGCCGGCGCGGTTTGCAGAGAAATGTTTGTGTGGCGCTGGGCAATACGGGCGACGCGAGCGCCCTTCCCGCGTTGCAGCAGGCGGCGAATGACCAGGAGCCGCTTATCGCCGAACACGCCCACTGGGCAATAGAACAAATCCGCTCTCGCCCTGGTCCGTAGCAGCCGACGCCAGGAGGCTCTGATCCTTCTTCTGTTGGTCAACACGCTGGCTCGGCCCGGTGAAACTCAGGGCTGAAATCAGAGCCTCCTGGCGTCGGCTGCTACGATTTCAAAACACCCACTAAGGTCTTGTGCCGCGTTTTAATCCGATGTTCTGCTCGTAAGTGCCCATCTTTACAGAATCCGTTTTCTGTTTTCCCTTTAGTTCGAGCTTGAGCAGGCTAATGCGGTTGCGCGCATTTTCGGCTGGGGCCAGGTTCGGTCCGCGTTCGACGATGCGTTCGAGGCTCGAGCGGATGGTGTCATAATCGGCTCCGCAACGGATTTGCAGGTCCGCCAGCAAATTGAGCCAGCGCGTCACGAGTTTGGCGGGTTGATTGGGTTGCTGGATCATCTGCTCCAACTGGTCCGTTGCCAAATCCAGGCGATGGTAATGGTCGGCGTAAAGAATGGCCAGTTTCTCCCGCGCCTCGCTGTCCAACGGGTGTTCCTCGAGGTGTTGGACATAATCGAGCGCCGCCTGGCTCGGGTCCTTCTCGATTGGCTGAAGTGATTTCAGGTTCTTTGCCAGGCCCACGTTCTGAATCCCTTCTGCCAGCGCATATTTCTTCTCTTCGTTGCGTTCCCGCAGCATTTCCGGGCTGGTCAGGTGGGCGATTCTTTGCGCGGCGGTGAGAGCAAATTCTGAATCCGGCAGCAGCGTGAGGATTTGTTCGAGGGCGCGCTGAGCGGCCTCCCGATCCTGAGCCACCTGGAGCTGCCAATCGGCCAGGGAAAGCAGGGCGAAAGTAATGTTAGCCGGGGCATGACCTGGCTGCGAGCAAAGGCGCTGAATCGTTAGCTCAGCCCCGGGGAGGTCTTTCAAATCCTCCGCTTGAATCTGGGCCAGGAGCATGTGGCCCTCGAAATCAGTCGGGAACTTTTCGAGTTGCTTGCGAACCTCGGCGATTGCCTCGAGGTATTTGCCCGACTTCTGCCGTGCCTGGGCAGTCGAATAGGCCGGGCGCGGCTCGGGCGGCACGTTGCCCCCGTCGTAGAGGTGGGACAGCGGATTGGCGACAATCTCGGCGATGCTTCTGCGCCAGATAATGGCCAATGCCAACCCGCAGATTGCGGCCATGGGAATGCCACCAAAAGCGCCTGAATAACCTCCCCGGGCGACCAAGGGCGCCACCACCCAAATCATATAAGCCACAATCGGAATGGTAATGACCCATTTAAAAACCATCCGCGCCGGGTCATCGGCGGTTTTGATGGAAACAAACACCAGCCAGCCCAGCAGCCCAGCAAACAGCACCAGGGTAAGCACTGTGTGAATGATGCCGGCTGTCGCGGTCATGACATCAGTTTGACAGCGCGGGCGGCCCTATGGCACGGAAAAAGAGCCGGCAACCGGCCCAACTATTCTTGCCACATACGCCCCGTCCACACGGTCCCTGACGGGCCAGAGCGCACGGGCTAAGTTCATTTGAAAACCGCGGTTCTCGGCTAAAAACTCCGCGACCACCTCCTCATTTTCCTCCGGTTCGAGGCTGCACGTGCTATAAATCAGGGTCCCCCCGGGCTTCAGAAGCGGCGCTGCCTGGCGCAATAACCCAATCTGCGCCCGCTTTAGCCGTGTGATTTCCTCTGGCCGGATTCGCCAGCGCAGGTCCACACGCCGGCGCATCACGCCGGTATTTGAGCACGGAGCATCCACCAGGACCCGGTCGAATTGCGGACTTGGGCCTAAGCCCTTGCGTGAAAGGCCTGCTGCCGCCAAACCCAGTTGCCCTTCACCAGGCAACGAGATCTGGCTTTGGGGCGGGCAATCGTCCGGATTCAGGTCCATCGGGCCCTGAGGACCGTCCAGGTACAGGTTGCTCTTGCGATGCTGCGGATAGGGCAAGCCCGGTTTAGTAAACGCGCCCTTCGGCGTGGTTTGAGGCCCCGAGCAGACTGTCTCGACCTGCTTGACGCCAAGCCGCGCACAATTCTCCTCGATTAAGCCGATGCGCTCCCGTGAAATATCATGAGCGACAAGGCGGCCTTCATTACGCATCTGTTGCGCGATGTGCGTCAACTTGCCTCCCGGGGCTGCGCACATGTCCAGCACCGCTTCGCCTGGGCGAGGCTGCAACACATCCACAGCCAGCAACGTGCTGGGGTCCTGGATATAAAAGAATCCCTGTTGAAAACTGGGCAGCCGCGCCAGGGGCGGGTGGGATTTTAACTCGAAGACCAGGTTCTCTTCGAGCCAATCGGCGCGCACGAAATCGTACTCGACCCCTTCTTCCCGCCATTGGGCCACCAGCTTGCCGGCGTCAGCTTTCAGAGTGTTAACGCGGGCGAATGTCTTGGGCGGTGTATTATTCCAGGTCATCAATTGTCCCGTTTGTTCGGCGCCCCATCGTTGTTGCCAACGCTTTACCAGCCATTCCGGATGGGAATAGCCCAGATGCGGCTGAGTGACTTTGAGGTCTGCCAGCAGTTGCCTGGTTGGCTCAAACTCGCGCAGGTACCCCCGAAGCACCGCGTTGATAAACCCGGCTTGGGGACCGAATCCGGCGCGTTTGGCCATCTCGACGGTTTCATGTACAGCCGCATGGTTGGGAATGCTCTCAAGCCAAAAGACCTGGTAGAGCCCCAACTGGAGGAGGTCCTGAAGGGCAGGCTTTTGGGTGCGGGCGCCCGTTTTACGGGCTATCAGCCAATCGAGCGTCGCCTGCCAGCGGACCACGCCATAAACCAGTTCCTGGCAGAGCCTGCGGTCTGGCCCAGTCAGTCCCGCCTTCGCCAGCGCCCTATCCAGTAGGGCCTCGATGAACTCTGCCCCACCCCGGCGCCCCAGGACCCGAGCCGCAATTTCTCTTGGTTTTTCCCCGCTCACAATCTTTAATAGACATTCTGCTCGGGGGACGCGAGCGCTAAGAACCTTTTATGAAAGAAGAATTCGAGAAAATGGCGACAGCAGGCAAGCTGGATCGCCACCATATCGAAGCGTTGGTGCAACTGACCAATAGCGGCTTTTGCATGCACCGGAGCTGGGGGTTTGGCAGGATCAAGACCGTCGATACTGTTTTTGCTCGATTCACCATCGACTTTCCCAACAAGGCAGGCCACACTATGGACCTGGCCTTCGCCGCCGAATCCCTCAAGCCCATTTCCAAGGACCACATCCTGGCCCGCAAGGCCGCCGATTTGGAGGGACTGCGCCAGATGGCCGCCACCAACCATCTGGAATTGGTCAAGCTCGTCCTCAACAGCTACGGTGGCAAAGCCACCGCCGACCAAATCCAGCAGGTGCTGGTGCCGGATATTATTCGCGATGACTGGAAGAAATGGTGGGAGGCTGCCAAAAGGGAATTGAAAAAGGACGGACACTTTCAAGTGCCGGTTAAAAAGAGCGACCCGATTATTTATCAGGTAAAGGAAGTCTCATTACAGGAACGATTGGTGCAGGAATTCCGCGACGCCAAAGGGCTCAAGGCCCGTATTGCCGTGGCTGGCGAGGTACTGAAGAACGCCGAGGATTTGTCGGATAAGAAAGTTGTTGCTACCGAGGTTATCTCGGCCTTCAATAACGAAATCCCCAGCTACCAGCGCACCCAGCCGGCGGTTGCCCTCGAGGCCATTTTCTTGCGGGATGATATTCGCGCCAACGCCGCCGTGGACCCCACCCCGGGCGAGCTGGATGCAACGGCCATCTGGTCACAGGACATGAAGCTGGGCGCCTTGATGGAGCAATTGCCTGCCGCCAAACATCGGCGGTCGCTCGATTCCTTCAAAGCTGCCAATCCCGAGCATTGGCCCCAGGTGCTGGAGAACACGCTCAATTCGGTTTCGGCCAAACTCTGCCGTGAATTTGCCGGCTTGCTCATCCATGAAGGCAAGATGGACCAGCTCAAGGAGACCCTGGCCCGGCTCATAAGCCAGCACACCGCCAGCAGCGAACTGCTGCTCTGGCTGGCCAAAGACCGCAACGATTCCTTCGCCGATATCCTGGGGCCGGAGGTCTTCCGCGCCATGCTGACGGCCATGGAACGAGACCAGTTCAACGAGCGGCGCTCGAACCGCTTGCGCGATTTTATCCTCGACGACCAGGAACTACTCGTCGAACTCATCGGGTCGGCTGACCTGGAAATCATCAAGGACCTCACTCGGGCCTTGCAGCTCTCTCCGTCGTTTGATGACATGGATAAACGTTCGCTCCTGGCGCGTATCGTCAAGAGCTACCCGGCCATCCAGTCGCTCATTTCCGGCGAGCAAACCAAGCAGGAATCACACTTGGTCGTCTCCTGGGAGAGCCTCGAACGGCGCAAAAACGAGTATCACGAACTGGTCGAGAAGAAGATTCCCGCCAATTCCAAGGAAATCGCCATTGCCCGCAGCTACGGGGACCTGCGTGAGAACCACGAATACAAAGCCGCCAAGGAGATGCAAAAGCTCCTGATGAAGCAAAAGGCCGAGCTCGAGACACAGCTTGTTCGAGCGCGCGGGACGGATTTTGCCAACCCGCGCACGGATGTGGCAAGCATCGGGACGATCGTCCGCGCTACCGATCTGGAGGCCAATCAGCCTGAACTCTTCACCATTCTGGGCGCGTGGGATTCAGACCCGGATAAAGGGGTCGTGAGCTATCTATCCCCCATGGCCCAAGCGCTGCTCAATCACAAGATCGGCGATGAGGTCGAGTTCGAGGTTCACGGAGTCCAGCATCATCACCGGATCGACTCGATCGAGGTCTATAAGCCAACCGTCTAGAAATGGCTTAGGATGTCGGTTCGCTCCAATTTCGTCAGGTCCGCAGGCACATTTTTGGCTATTTTTGCGCGCACCGCAGGGTCAAGCTCGTCGATGAGCTGATGATTGATTTCCCTGCTGGCGGCCAGGAAACAGCGCTCAATTTCCTGCCCGCGGGCCAGGGTGTTGAGACGCTGGGCCAGTTGGCGAACCAGTCGTCTGCGCGATTCCAGCTCAATGTTGTGCCGTTCGCCATCCGACATCGCGCAGCCGGCGCTGGTCCCCGTCCGGCGCGGGAAACGCCCGGCCAAATCAGTGACCCGGTCCACTAAACGCCCATGGGCGGCCTTGTTATCGAATTCCTCGAGGAATTCCAGGCGCGGCGCGCGGTTGAGTTGATTATTTTCGAGTTTAAAGGCTTTGAACCCTCCCAAGTCAGCTACAACAAGCAATGTGTTCTTCATATTAGCGTTGAGAACCAAGCCGGCCAGCGGGCTTTCCCGCCCGTGCCGGCCTCAAGAGTACACTAGCACATGGTTTGCCAACCTGCGATTCTTGGCGCTCCAGGCGCTCTGTGCCATCCGCTTCTAAGCTTGAACCCCAGGAGGCTTTACACTTAATCTTGACTCGATGCATGATCCGACGCCACTCAAGGCGGCCAAATGGCCATTTTTTGCAGGCGACCTTTTGTTGCTTGGCACGGCTTATTGGATTTCAACTTCGAGCAAGACGCCGGTGGAGACCACCTCGGTGGCCCTGGCAACCCTTTGTGTTGCTTTTGGGGCAGCACTTGCTGTTGTGCCCTTTATCCTTGAATACCGGGCGCTGGCCAAGATGGTGGAGGCCGGCGCGCTGACGACCGTAATCGAACAGATTCAAAAGCTCGAAACGGTGGCCTCCCAAATCAGCAGCGCAACGGGGAGTTGGCAGAATGTGCAGGACGCTGCTGACAAAACGACCCTCGACGCCAAGGCCATTGCGGAACGAATCGGAGCGGAGGCGAAGGCATTCAAGGAATTCATGCAACGTATCAACGACAGCGAGCGAGCTACCTTGCGGCTGGAGGTTGAAAAGCTGCGTCGCGCGGAAGGGGATTGGCTCCAGGTGCTGGTTCGGATGCTCGATCACGTGTATGCCTTGCACAACGGCGCCCTGCGGTCCGGCCAGCCCAACCTCATCGAGCAACTCGGCCAATTCCAGAATGCCTGCCGCGAGGCCGCCCGGCGCGTGGGCCTCACGCCTTTTCTGGCCGTTGCTTCCGAACCATTCGACGCCCAGCGCCATCAGCTTGTGGATGGCAACGGCGCCCCTGAGCCCGGGGCGCTGGTTGCTGAAACCGTCGCCACCGGCTACACGTTTCAAGGACGGCTCCTGCGCCAGGCCATCGTCCGGCTCACAAACGGCGGCGTTGCTTCCACGCAACCCGCCAACAGTCCCGTGAACGAACCCAACGAACAAGATCAGTTGCCTCTGAGCGGCCAAAACTGATCTTGCAACTGGGGCGCCCCCTGGGTTTATCACCGGAGCGTCCAGCCACTGATCCGCAGGCTTGACTTGGGTGCCCGGTTCTGGGGTCATGCTGCCGATCAATTGATGAATTTCCTCGTTACCGGCGGCGCTGGGTTTATCGGCTCGCATGTCTGCGAGCGCCTGCTGCTCGATGGCCACTCGGTTTGGGCGTTGGACAACCTGGACCCCTTTTACGATCCACAACTCAAAAGCCGCAACATCCGGCAAATCCAGGCGCTTGCCAAACCGTTCGAGTTTGTCCTGGGGGATGTGACGGACCGGGCAACACTCGATGAGCTTTTCAGCAGCGTTCGCTTCGATCAAATCATTCATTTGGCGGCGCGCGCGGGAGTACGCCCAAGCCTGGAGGCCCCCGCGGCTTATCAGCGCGTCAATGTCGAGGGCACAACCCATTTGCTCGAAGCGGCCCGCTCGCATGGCGTCAAAAAGCTTGTCCTTGCTTCGTCATCCTCCGTTTACGGGGTGAACGCAAAGGTCCCTTTCGCCGAGAGCGACCCGATTTTTCATCCCATTTCCCCTTATGCGGCCAGCAAGCTGGCCTGTGAGGCCCTAGGGCATGTGTATCATCATGTATATGGGCTGGACGTAGTGATGTTGCGCTTTTTTACGGTGTATGGCCCGCGGCAGCGCCCCGACCTGGCTATTCACAAATTCGCCCGCCTCATGCGCGAGGGCAGACCTATCCCAGTTTTTGGAGACGGCTCGACTGCCCGGGATTATACCTTCATCAGCGATATCCTGGACGGGCTGATGGCTTGCACAAGGCAGGAATTCGGTTATGAGGTATTGAACCTAGGCGAATCGCAAACCGTGAAGCTCAATCGACTCATTGAATTACTGGAAGAGGCGCTGGGCACCAGGGCCATTTTGGAGCGGCAGCCGCTTCAGCCTGGGGACGTGCCACTAACCTGCGCCGATATTTCCAAAGCCCGCAAAAGACTTGAATATACTCCCCGTATTGGTATCGAGCAGGGCATTCCGAGGTTCATTGAATGGTTCAAACAGACCTGACTCCTATGCAGCACAACGCGCCATACATCCGGCCTTCTTTCGAGCAGGCCTTGCACGCATGGAAGGACCTGCTCCACCAGCGCGGCTTGGCCGCCGAGCCGCTCTGGATTTTCGAGGAAAACCTTTGTTATGAAAAGGACCCAACAAGTCCCACAGGTTTTCGCCTCGGTTTTCAAACCCGCTTCACACCCCCTCCGCTCAATGCGGAGCGAATCGCCTATGACCATTTTACCGATTTCGGCGCGCGCCTTGTGTTTTACCGGGTCGGCTCGTTCCAGGGCAAATCAGTGTGCCTGATGTTGTGCGATGAATGGTTTGAAAATAAAGGCGAGTCAGAAGGCTTCGTGCGCCGGGACGAGTGGCTGGCCTCATTCCGTCCGGGCAAGCCCGAGGACCAGGTCGAGGAGGTTACCGACCGGCAGCGCTGGGAAAAGCGCCTGGTTCGCGACCGGCCACTGCACGACCTGGATTTCTGCATGACTCTGCGGGCGATTCACGAAACCCTGGCCCATGGGCGCGTCCTCACCGCCTACGAGCGTTACGCGCTGCGGGTGTTGCATCTCTGGGGGCGCTTCCTGCGGCATCCCCACTAGCAAATGTTCTAAAGCTGCTGGGCAATCACAACACCCATTTGGCCCGCGGAAGAAAGAGCACCTGCGGCAGTGGGGTCATATCCGTAGCGCTCCTGCACATCCGCCGGCAAATTCTTGAACTTTAGTTTCGCCACTCCCACCGCTCCCTTTTGCGGCACATAGGAAACCGTAATGCCGTCGGGCTCAATCTTCTGAACCCTCGCGCAGGTGTAGGTTCTTCCATCCCGCGTCCTGACCCGGGGCAGGAAATTGCATTTTGCTGCCCTGGCAATCCTCAAATTCTTCTGGGCCCCAGGGAACTCCTGGCGAGCAGCGCGACTGAACCAGTCGATGGCTTCATCCAGATTGCGGGTAGTCCCACGGCCCTGGGCGCACATGATGCCCAGTTGGTTCTGGGCGAGTGCCACGCCCTGTTGGGCGGCTTTGCGCAGCCATTTGATTGCCTCAGAATCTTTGCGGGGAACAATATCGCCTTGAAAGTAAAGCAACCCGAGAGCCGTTTGGGCCCCGGGTTGGCCATGTTCAGCGGCCTGGCGGAACCATTTGATCGCTTCAGGATAGCTGCGCGAAGCGCCCTCACCTTTAAGGTAAGATTGGCCCAGCCGGTATTGGGCCTCCCGGTCTCCCTGGAGGGCGCGGGTTTGGTCATACACCCGCTCCAACCGCCAATACGAGCAATAAACCACCGATAATCCAACCGCCACCGGAATCAGTATCGAGCCGATCTTCATAAAGCCAGGTCATTCACTAACTTCATCTGCTCCTATTTGTAAGGCTTGCCCCACTTTTCCACAATCGGCATGACTACCAAATCTCGTCCCGGCAATTTGCCTGGGGGCCTTCCGTACTTGCCCTCGTGCAGTGGCCTGACGTAGCCTGAGCTTCCTTTGCGGCAGGATAGCCTTACAAAATTGTTGAGCGAATTGGTAGCGTTAGCAAGCGTTAACCCGGCCTTTCTGCCCCCCACTCACCCGCGCGCGGGTGAACAAGCCATTGCCAAATTCATTGCCGACCGAGGGGCCGCTCTTGGTTTGGAAGTCGATTGGCTGCCGGTCTCGCCTGGGCGGGCCAATGTTCTGCTGCGCCTAAAACCTCGAAGCAAATCGCGCCAAAAAGTTTTACTGGCGCCTCACCTCGATACCGTCAACGGCGCCGACGAGCAATTCACTCCCCGCATTCGCCAAGGCCGGCTTTACGGCCGCGGGGCATGCGATACAAAGGGGTCTGTGGCCGCTATGCTGGGGGCGCTATTCGGCCTGGCACAGGTCGGCCCTCGACCGCAGGCGACCGAGATCGTTTTCTCAGGCTTGATGGACGAGGAGAATGCCCAGCGCGGCTCGCGAGCTTTGGTCCGAAGCCGGTTCAAAGCGGACCTGGCGATCGTTGGCGAGCCCACTGGCCTCAAAGCAGTTACTGCGCACAAGGGCAGCCTCTGGCTGCGCATCGAAACCAGCGGGCGCTCCGCCCACGGCTCACGGCCCGAGTTGGGGCGCAATGCCGTCCACGCCATGGCGCGCATTGTCGATTTGTTGGAAACGGAGTACGCCACACAATTGGCTCGGCGGCGACACCCTCTTTTGGGCCATGCTACCGTGAGTGTGGGCGTCATTTCCGGGGGCACACAGCCCAACATTGTTCCCGACCATTGCTGCATTTCTATCGATCGCCGCACATTGCCCGGTGAGACAGAACACGGCGTCCTGCGCGAACTGCGGGGGCTATTGCGCAAGCACGGCTTGGCGGCCACTTGCATCGGGGACAAAGCGGCGCCCTGCCCGCCTCTGGAAACAGATGCGCGCTCGGGCTTGGTGCCTGCCTTCTTGCGCAGCCTCGGCCAGCGGCGTCCGGCGGGGGTGTATTACTTTTGCGACGCGGCGGTGCTGGCTGAGGGCGGCATTCCGAGTGTCGTCTTTGGCCCGGGTGACATCGCCCAGGCCCACACCGCTGACGAATGGGTTTCGCTCGACCAGGTCGAGAAAGCCCGGCGAAAGTTGACCGCTTTTTTTCGCTCGCTGCCTTGAACTAAAAATCCCCACATACGTCCAAGTCCAATGGTTATTGAGAAAGTCCAAAGCCCCCTGCCGGCGCAAGAGATTCACCGGGCGTCGTTTTTCCGGCAAAGCGGCTGGCTGATGATAGCGAATATCGGCGGCGGTGTGTTGATGTATGCGGTGCATCTGCTGAATAAGGCCATCCCTCCCGGGGAATACGGCAGTTTCGGCGCTTTTCTTGCCATTGTGATGTTGTTGCCCACCATGCCGCTGCAAATGATACTGGCCCAGCAGACGGCCAAAGCCCTGGCAACGGGTCACCGGGGCGAACTCTCAGGTGTGATACGCCTCTTTTGGTGGGTGACCACCATGGTCTGGCTGGTTGGAGCGGGGGCAGTTTTCGTTTTTCAGCGCCAGATTCTCGCGAGCTGGCAGATGAATCAAGCCACCGGGCTTTGGATCACCATGCCGATTGTGTTGTTGTCTGTCTGGCTTCCCATGTTTTGGGGGGTGCTGCAAGGGAAGCAGAGTTTTCTGTGGCTGGGCTGGAGCATGATTATCAACTCGGCTGGGCGCCTGGGGATAGCTGCCGTGGCGGTTCTGGTCTTGCATATCTATGCGCCGGGGATGATGGGCGGAGTTCTGCTGGGCATTTTGGCCGCCACGGCCATAGGCGCCTGGCAAACGCGCGAGCTGTGGCTGGCAAAGCCCGCCCCATCCGATTGGCGCGGCTTGGGCGGCCAGGTCCTGCCCATGCTCTTGGCATTTTTTGGGTTCCAGATTCTCTTCACGGCAGACACCTTGCTGGTGAAGAGCTATTTTAATAAAGACACTGTCGATTTCTATGTCAGCGCCGGGACGATGTCGCGCGCGTTGATGTGGCTGGTCCTTCCGTTGGCTACGGTCATGTTCCCCCGCCTGGTGCATACCGCTGCGAAAGGGGAGAAAAGCAATCTGCTGGGGCTGGTATTCGTGGGCACAGGGGTCCTGGCTGCAGCGGGTGCATTGGGCCTGAGCCTGCTGGGGCCGTGGGTGGTGGGCCTGGTGTACAAGCACAGTTATGTGGCAGTGACCTCGTCGATCCTTCCCTGGTACGTTTCGGCCATGGTGCCCCTGGCGCTGGCAAATGTGTTGCTCAACGATTTGCTGGCGCGGCCCGCATCAAAACTGGGCCTGGCCCTGTGCGTGTTTGGCGTTGCTGTTGGTTACTTGGTCGCCCTTTCCCATTTCCATGCCAGCCTGGTAATGGTCCTACAGACCTTGGGCGTCTTCAACCTCATCCTCCTCGCCCTCTGCGCCTGGTTTTCCTGGTCCCACAAGACCGGCCAATCTCAGGCTCATGAGCCTGTAACCACGCTCTGAGACACAACAAACTCGCGGCCGAGCTACTGTCGTTCTCGTCCCTGTTCCCAGAGAAAAATCGCTCGAATACAGCGCGATTTTTTCAAGGGGGCGTGTTCTCCTGAATTTTTTGGCCGGCGCTTGAGATATCTTCACCGGCGCCGTGTACGGTGTGGCACGCGCTGACACCGATTATCAGCGCCGCCAAAGCCAATCCTGTAAGCAGAATTCGTTTGAGCATAATTCACTATTGGTTCTCAGTAATTTTTTACGTGGCCAAACTCCGGCATGACTGCCGCCAATGCCATGGGGTCTTTTACTGCGCGGCGGGGTTATTTAGGCGCGAGAGCAGGAGCGTTGGTTGAAGGTCCATTTGCTGGAGCCGTTTCTTTGAGGAAATTATCCAGAATCGCCAGATAGGCATCCATGGTCCGCCCCCCCTCGCTGCCTCCATCCTTTCGCATCGAGCGGAGTTGGTCAGCAGCCGACTTGGCTTCGGCGCGAAGGTTGTCCATGGACAATGAGCCATTGAGCAGGCCGCCGGCTAATTCGTTGAATTTTGCCTTCGCCTCAGGCCCGGCGTCGCTCAGGAACTGGGCCTCGATTTGGTGAAGGATATTCGAACTGGCTCCGAGTTGAGCCAGTGAGGAGGAAGCCGGCGACACGGAATTGGTTGCGCCAATTAAAGGCGAGTGGAGCTGTGCGAGGCGGTTCGTTGCAACAGGCAGAACTGCCGCGTTGGTCACGGTATTGGTCCCCAAAATGATATGCGCGACTTTGGCGCGCGGCAAGAGGAGCGTTCCGAGCACCTCGCTTTGAATCACCAGCGTCTCTTGGGATAAAGAGAGCACGCGTCCATAGTAGCTATCCCCATTTTGCATTTGCACCTGGTCGCCATGGACACAAACCGGAACCAGGACGAATGCAGCACAGAGAAGGGCCAGTGAAATGGCCGCACCAGGTCCGAAATGCCGTTGCAACGACGGCTTGGAAACGACGTTTGTCATCATCACAATCTTAGCTCCGCTTGTTCCAGGAGGCAAACGGTTCATCCGGTAATCGGTTAGTGACGGCGGGCGCTGCCGCCTAAAGGCGGCGTTCCGCGCGTCCGGAACGCCGGCTTCAGCCGGCAGCCCCGTAGTCACTGAGGCATTACTTCATCCGGCGATACGGCAGACTAACAGTCTGGCGACCACGGCAGCGCACTTCGCACCTACTCGGATGCCAGTTGAAATGGGGTGGAACCCTGTTCCAAATGTTAGGCCCCAAAACGCCAGAGGACTGGACGCACTCCACGACGCTTCGCGCCGCGGCCCCGTACAATTTTCAGTTTGCCCGGCGCCGAGCGGGTTTGTAGCTTCCTCACGAGATTTCCGAGTTTATGAGCGCCCAACAACAAAACACCTTCCCTAAAATTCATAATGCGATGTGGCCTGGGCTGGTTGGAAAGGGCAGTCCAGGGGCTGAACCCTGCATTGATTTGGATACGATGCTTGATCTCACCGCGAGCGCACAGGTGAATGGGGCCAAATTCGATGGGGTGGACCTATTCCTGTTTGATCCGCACATCAGCATCGACATCGATGATGATGGGCTGAAGCGTGTTGCGGACAAGGTGCAGTCCAGAGGATTTGTTGTGGGCTCGATCGTGGCCCCGGTATGGGCGCCCACCGGAGGCGGTTCGGCGATGGGCAGCGAAGAGGAACGGCGGCGTTTTGTCGGGCAGGTGCGCAAGGCCTGCCGCATCGGGCAAAGGCTGCGTGAACTGGGAGCGCGGCCTTATGGCGTGGTGCGGCTCGATTCAGCCTGCGGCGTCGAGGACTGGGCCAAAGACCCTGCCACGCACCAGGAACGGATTGCAGAAACATTTAAAGAGGCCTGCAATGTCGCCGAGCAATCCGGCGAGCGCCTCGCCGCCGAAGGCGAGATTTGCTGGGGCGGGATGCACAGTTGGCGAAAGATGGTCGATTTGCTCGAGCGGGTGAATCGGCCCCAGACCCTGGGTTTTCAAGCCGACATGGCCCATACGCTCCTTTATATCTTGGGTTATAATGCGCCCGAGGACGCGATTTTGCCTGCGGATTGGGATTGGTCCATCGCCAGCCGCCTGGATGCCGCCCTCCGGACACTCACCGATGCCCTTCGTCCGTGGACGATTGATTTTCACGTTGCCCAGAATGACGGAACGGTGAAAGGGTCCGGCACACATGACAAGACGGGCCATCATTGTCTGCCCACTGATCCCAACGGAAAGCTGACGATCGCGCGCCATGCTGGATACTGGCTTCGGGGACCCGACGGTCAGGCCACCAAGGCCTTCCGCCACATTTGCTGGGACGGGTGCATGTTCCCTAACGCCGTCATGAGCCAGCCAGAGACTTGGAACAGCATTCTGCGGGCGATGATTGCGGTGCGGGACGCGCATGGCTGGCACGAGGAGGCTGAGGCGCCGCAAGCCACTGCGCCGGAATCGCTCGAACTGCGCATAACAAGGATTCGCAAGCCGCCTGCCCGGAAAAAGCCCAAAAAAGCCCCGGTGAAGAAGCGTCCGGCCAGGAAAAAGGTGGCCAAGGTGTCCAAAAAACGGATTATGAAACCAAAACGGATTAAGAAACGTGTGAGGGCAAAAGCAGCTCTGAAAACCAGGTCACGCAAGCCAAAGCCGCGGCGGAAGGGCCGGCGCTAAGCCGCTCGCAATATTTGATTGAGATTAGCAATGCGAACTCCTCGCCCTTGGCGGATTGGTTGACAAGGCGCAAGAGTGAGGACAATCGAGGCATTACTGAGCAAGCTTTATCGAATTGATCGGGAACTGGTCAAGAAAGCCGAACAGGTAGGCACGGAGATCGGCCTGTCATCATCGCAAATGATCTCTTTGTTTTTCGCACAAATGGTCAAACTTCGTGCACTCCCGATTCGGCCATCGGAGTTTCCGGTTTTGGAAGAATATGGGGCTACGCTTGCCGATGCCGAGGTCGCCGAAGACAAGGCGCTGGCGGAAATCCAAGCCGCGCGTAAAGCCGGAAAGGTTTTTGAGTTTAAAGGCAAGCTTGCTTGATTCGCTCGACATCAATCCCAGGCTGGCGCGCGGTGCGGGCAAGCTCGGACCAGAGATCACGGCCCCTTCAATGCCCCTCTGCCTTCAGCGCCAGTTCGGGCGTGGGCGCCGGAATCGTCGAGAGAGCTTCCAGCCTGATAACTTCCTTTTGGGCCGGGATTTTTTTCGCGCGAGGCGCGTGGGCCAAGGCGGGAACTGAAGGTCCCACCGGTTCGTCGCGATACAGGGTTATCGAGATGCGCTCGTTGAGGCGGATGCATCGCTTGATGGCCTCGGCTTCTTTCTCGCAATGCAACAGGGTTTTCCAGGAGTAGATGTGTTTGGGCTTATGAAAGTCGCTATTGGCCAGGAACGGCAGCCGCTTGAGGCTCACGGGGGTGAACAGGTTATTGCGATTGGCGATTTCCCATGCATCAATTAACGGCGCGAACCGGTCCTGGTTCTCCCAGAGATAAAGCGTGTCTTTCGTCCATTCGGACTTCATCACATGCGGGTGCGAGGCAACGGCCAGCCCGCCCTGGGCGTGAATGGCTTCAACGGTTTCGGGCAAATCCAGCCGGGGACTGATCGGCGTTTTGAGGTCAATCCCCAGCAGATGGGCTGAGGACCGCTTTGTCGGCCCATCCTTGTTGAATTCAAGACCGGTCAGCACCAGCATCCAGTAACGGCGCCAGGCGCGCTTGGCTTCGCGGGCGATGACCTCGAAATATTCTTCGATCTGATCATAGCTCAAGGTGAATGGGGTTAACCTGGACAGCTTCCCAATGAGCCGGCGCGGGTCGGTCCAATGGTCGGTGATACAGATGCAGTCAAACCCGCGCGAGCCGTAGAAATCCACCACCTCAGGGACCGTGAGCTTGCCGTCGGAGTAATTGGTATGGATGTGGAAATCGCATAGCAAGGCGCGGTGGTTCGAGGGGTCCGTCCTGCACGGCTGAAGGAGGGGCGCGCTTTGCTTCGTGCCGTTGGGCGCAGCGGTATAGGCCTCGGGCCGCCCGCTGCAATGGTTGGCCAGCTCGCATTCATCGAGCACCAGCCGGGCAATGCGCAGCGAAGCGTCGGGGCGGCCATGTTGTTCCAACCGCGCGCGCCATTCACGCCATAAAGCGCCATTATCGGCAAAGGCGCGCTCGACGGCGCGGGCGACTTCCTTGTTCTTATCGGCAACGATTCCGACACCGAGTTGCTCGACTAACCGGGCGTTGCCCTCTTCCTGTCCTGGAATCACCTGGTTGATAATCAGCGGGCAGCGCGCGGCCAGGGCTTCCTGAACGGCCGCGCCGCCGGCTTTGCCGACAATTAGATGGCTGCGCATCATCAGCTCCGGCATCTGGTTGGTCCAGCCCAGCAAGTGGAGCCGCGCGCCGTAGCGCCGGGCGCGTTTGGCGAGCTTTTCCTTCAGCTCGGCGTGCCGGCCTACCGTGATGGTCAAATCGATATTGGGCAGCTCGAGCAATCGATCGATGCTCTTGCCGAGTTTCTTTTTGCCCGTGTTAATCACGTACAGCACTCGATAACCCAAACCCGCCCGCGGGGCCGGCGGCGGGTCGGCTACGGGTCCGGCAAAACGGGGGCTAACCGGAAAGCCCAGCGGCTGCATTCTTTCCTCCGGGACGCCGGCGCGGGCGAGGACCTTGGCGGTTTCTGTATCACAGACAACATAACGGTCACTGGGCGAACGGTACCAAACCGAATTGATGGAACGTGCGTCAGTGATAACGGTCACGAGACGGAAAGGCTTTTCGCAATGGTCGCGAAACAAAGTATTAATCAAACCGGGATAGGTCGGGTAGGTGCAGACCACGCAATCGGGTTGAGTGGCTTGAAGCAGCTCAGCCAGGGAGGCGAGCACGCGGCCCATTCCGTGGTGGCTGTCCGTCAGCCAGGGAGTGCGGTCCACCAGCTTGAAAATTCCGGCCCACAAAGCCGGGGCGTAACGCACGGCGCCCAGATAGGCCTTGCGCGCCAGATGATTGAGGCGTTTATAGCTGCGCTCATAAACATCAGCGACGGTCACTTCTGCCTCCGGACAGACCTGCTCCAAGGCATCGCGCAAGCTCGATGCGGCGGCGTCGTGGCCGTCGCCAAAACCAGCAGTCAGTATTAGAACATTTCTCGCGACCATGCAAAAGTTTAACTTCTGCGGGTTACGCTTGGATGGCAAAGCGGTGACACTTGGGCGACGTTTACCCCATGCACTGGGGATAATTACTGCTAACCGTTCCAAGGTGCGTCCTAAAAAAGCCGCGCTAAACGAGGTCCAGGGAACCCTCGCCGCGAGCTGGAAGAAGCCTTAAATAGATCTCAAGTCAGGCCGTTTGCACTGCCATTGGCCGAGAAGGCCGACCTGCGACTGAGCCCCCGCGTTGGGTTCCAACCTTTGGCTGAGTGATGAAGGATTCATCATGAACGGGCCGCGGACGCGCGGCTGCTCCCAAAATGGCAAGAAGGATAACAACGGAGAGACAAAGCCAGGAAACAATTACGATTGCCATACCTTTAAGAAAGCACAAACTGTGCCTTGGCCTCTGGCCGAACGCACAAACGAGCGTTTTCTCTGGGAGTTTCCGCGGGGGTAATGACAAAGTCGAAGCAACAAGCCGCCATTCCTGAGCGATCTATGCTCGTTTTACTCAGCAGTTTTGTGGTGAAACGAGACACTCTTTGTCCCAATTCGGGACCGCTTTGAACTCGGGCTTCTGGGGACTGAGTTGGAAAAGGAGCTGATTCTATTTCTTGATTAAACCTTTGTCTGGGGAGTCGGCGGCAGACCGTCCTCTCTGAATGTTTGCGAGACAGGTTGTCCTATATCGGAAGGGGTCCTAACAATGGTTGGATTAGAGGCCAAACGAGCCTGTTTGGCTTGCCCAAGACGGAGGTTCTCGAAATCGGTTATAACCATCTACTCACCAGCATCTTCGACATGTCGGATCGGGCATTTCTCTGCTCTTCCGCCGGACAGCGAGGAGTTCCTGGAGGGCTCAGAATTGTTGGCAGCACTTATGCATTAGCGCGGTTTAATATGCGATTTTCGGCAGTTTTGGGCTCAGCCAGAGCCAGGGTTTATCTTGTTTTCACCCTGGTGCTGGCGGGGGCGGCTTTGGCGGCATCGACTGCATACGGAAACAGTGTGTCACTGGCGTGGGACCCCACAACCGACCCGACCGTCGTAGGCTACAACGTCTATTCCGGTGTTACATCAAGAGCGTACACCAATGTTACTCCCGCTGGGTTGGCCACTTCTTTGACTCTTTCCAATCTCGCCCCTGGCGCAACTTATTATTTTGCGGCGACGACATTCACCGCCACCGGCTTGGAAAGCGATTATTCCGTCGAGGCCTCTTACACCGTGCCGGGCGGAGCAACCAACCAGCCGCCGACCTTGGACCCGCTCAATAACGTCTCCCTCAACGAGAACGGCCCGTCACAAATAATCAACCTGACGGGCATTACCTCTGGCTCGACCAATCAGACCCAAACCCTCACCGTGAGCGCCTTCTCGAGCAATCCGGGTCTGGTCCCAAATCCCGCCGTCAATTACACCAGTCCTAACACGACCGGCACGCTCACCTTCACCCCAGCCTCCAACTCCTATGGCTCGGTCGTGATCACGGTCATGGTCGATAACGGCGGGTCAGTTAGTAACACAGTTATCCGCACGTTCACGGTGACCATTAACTCGATCAATAATCCACCCACCATCGATCCGTTGGCGAACCTCGTTCTCAATGAAAATGCCAGCCTTCAAATAGTCAACCTCTCTGGCATCTCTTCAGGTGACACCAATTCAAATCAGTCGCTTGTTGTGACGGCGGTTTCCAGTAACCCCGGCCTCATACCCGCCCCTGCCGTCAATTTTACCAGTCCTAACCCGACAGGCACGCTGACCTTCACTCCCGCCGCCAACGCTTTTGGGTCAGCCACCATTACCGTCACTGTCAATGACGGCCAACCGGCCAACAACACAGCCACCACCTCGTTTGGCGTCACCGTCAACCAAACCTCTACAAATAGTGCTCCGGCGACCTGGACGTTGTGGTGGCAACAGAGCAGCGGGACATTAGGGCAATGGACAATGAAAAGCAGCACACGCCTCAGCGCCAGCCTGCTGCAACCCGCAAATATCGGTACCCAATGGAAGATCGTTGGCAGTGGCCATTTCGGCGGCACCGGCAACGAAGACATCATTCTGCAAAATACCAGTGGCCAGTTGGCGGCCTGGTTCATGAATGGTCCGACCAATACGCGCGGGGTCTATTTGTCTCCTCAATTGCAGCCAGGCTGGAATGTGATGGCAACGGGGGATTTGAACGGGGATGGACAAAAGGATTTGCTGCTCGAGCATACAAATGGCTGGGTCGGGGTTTGGTTCATGAACGGCACAAACTGCGTTCAAACGGCCTACCTGAATCCGTCGCAGGTCGATCCGAGTTGGCGTTTGACGGGCATAGCAGATTTAAACGCCGACGGTCAAATGGACATTCTCTGGGAAAAGAATGACGGCTCGCTGAATGTTTGGTTTATGAACGGCACAAACCGGACTCAAACAGCGTGGTTGAATCCCCCAAAGGTGGACCCCAGTTGGAAAATGAGGGGAACGGTGGACCTCAATGGCGATGGCCAAGTTGCCATTCTATGGCAGCAGGATAGCGGGCTGCTGGGTTACTGGCAGATGACGGGGACCAATCGGCTCCGAAGTGGTCTGCTCAGTCCGGGCAACGTGGGGACTGCCTGGAGAATCGTCGGCCCTCGGTGACCGGGTCTCCGTTCGGGACAATATGTCCTAAACCATTTCAGGACGGGACACCACTTGCCCTCGGATGATCATCTCTGACAATAATAGGGAAGCTCATCGAACTCTCTCATGAGTTTAATTCCCCTGCTTTTTTGCCGGTTTTCCTCGCGTAAAAAGGACATCCAACCGGTTTGGTAGCTAACCTAATGAACATGCCGGAGCCTTCCTGTCGGGTTGGCAATGGTTATGCATTGCAAAGAGGGCACTATGAGATTTGCAGGAGTTTTGGGCCGGATGAGCAAGGCGGTCCAGCGTACGTGTTTTATTGCCGGCCTCGCATTCTTTGCACCTTCTCTTTGCATCGCCAGCAATGTGACCCTGGCCTGGGATGCGACAACCGATGCAACAGTAGTCGGGTATAATGTCTATTCAGGCACTGCTTCGCGTGTTTACACGAATCTGACGCCCGCGGGCTTGGCGACCTCGCTTACCCTCTCCAACCTGGCCCCTGGGGCCACTTATTATTTTGCGGCAACGACCTTCACGGCCACTGGGCTGGAAAGCGATTATTCGGTTGAGGCCTCCTACACGGTTCCTAATGGGGCTTCCAATCTGCCACCAACTCTGGACCCAATTGCTGATATGAGCATTCCTGAGAATGCTCCAATGCAAATCGTCAACCTCACCGGGATTACTTCCGGCTCGAGCAATGAGGTCCAAACCCTTTCCGTGAGCGCCTTCTCCAGCAACCCCGGACTGGTTCCAAATCCCACCGTCAATTACACGAGCCCCAACACAAACGGCACAATCTCCTTTACCCCCGCTGCAAACTCCTATGGCTCGGTGCTCATGACAGTCATGGTTGATGACGGGGCAACCGTCAGCAATACGACCATCCGCTCGTTCAATGTCACTGTCATCGCGCCTCCCGCGCCGCCCCCGCCCGTTACAAATGCTGTCATAGCGCCCTACACCTCTTTCGTATTCCCAATCAATCCGCCTTTTACCAACGGAGACAAGTTTTCCTACAGTCTTGGTTCAGGAGCACCCGCCGGCGCAAAAATTACCACCAAAAAGGGAGTTTCGCGACTGGTTTGGACCCCCACCAGCGCTCAAGCCTCGACAACAAACCTCATCCAAATCGTCCTGAGCGATACCACCACGGTTTCGTTAAGCACGAACGAAACGGTGCAGGTTATTGTGCTGGATTACCTGGCGGTCGGCGCCGGCTCGACTGTGCTCAAAGCCGGGCAGAGCGGTGTGGCGCCTCTTTGGCTGTCGTGCAGCGACGGCGCCACCAACCTGATGTTTGCGATGGATTGGGATACCAATCGTTTCCTCAATCCGTCCCTGTTTATTGCTGTGCCGGGAATCTCCTCAAGCTCGGTCCAGACCCAACCAACCAATCTCGTCCTCTCGTTCCAAACCGTTTCGGGAAACTCCTTAATCGGCTCGAATGTTGTCGCGCAATTGAGATTTCAGAGCGCCTCCAATCAGAGTTCCGCCATCATTAGCTTGCCGATTCGGAATCTCAATGCGTTGAAGCCAAACGGCGCAAGCTATGCCAACTATTTCTCTCAGGCTGGCCAGGTAGTGGTTGTGGCTGGTCAACCGATTCTCCAGGCAGTGGCAAACGCAAGTCCGCGCACCCTGACCGTGTTTGGCAACCCGGGAGTCAGCTATCAACTTCAGTTTTGCACCAACTCCATTGGGCTGGCCAATTGGAACCCGCTTTTAACTTATGCTCAAACCAATCTGGTCCAAAGCCTCCTTCCGGGCGGGACTAATCCGCTGATCTTTTATCGTCTCCTCCAGCAGTAGTATCAGCAATCCGGTGGGCCGGCAGAACCTTTTATCAATAACAATAGCAGGCCAGACAAGCGGGCCGCCTTTCGGGGCTCGTTTGAAAAGCCTGTTTATCGCGGGCATGTTTGTGGTAAGCTATCTGCAATGAGAGCCCCTTGGCATTTTATGATTCGGGTCTTCTCCGGCTTGAGGTTCCGGCTATTCTTGCTGGTGTTGCTGACCTGCGCGCCGCTTGTGGCATTGACTTTGCACACGGCGGGCGAAGAGCGCCGGCGCGCTTTGGAAAACTGGCGGCAGCGCTCACAAAGAATGCTCCAAATCTCTCAGCAGGAGGAGCAGGCAGCCGTCGCGGCCGGACGCCAATTGCTCCTGGCCATCTCGGAATCTTCTCCCGTCCATTCGCTCGATCCGGGGAAGGCGGCGGAATACTTGAGCGATTTGTTGAAGACCTATCCGCGCTATTCCAATTTGGGGATCATCAGCACCAATGGGACTCTTCTGGCCAGCGCCCGGCCTGTTTTAAACCGGGACCAGACCGCGCCTCAACTCTTTAGAAAGGTCCTCGAGACCCGCACGTTTGCTTTGGGGGCTCTTTCCTCTGATGCTGAGAGGAATCCGGCTGTCGTCGCTTTCGGTTACCCGATTCTGGACGATTCGGACAGAATGCTGGCAGTCCTGTATGCCGATTTGGATTTGAGAAAGTCTGGGCCCCGCACCCAACTGCGGGGGCAATTGCCGCCTCAGGCGAGCTGGACACAAATCGACCGGCGCGGCACGATCCTCGCCCGCTTTCCGGCGCCCGAACAATGGGTAGGCCGCCAAATGACAGATCGGTCGCTGGTGGACAGCGCTTTTGTTCACCCCGGCCAAGTCGTGCAGCGAACCCAGGCCGGCGTGCCGATGGTGTATGCCTTTAGAGCGGCGCCAAGTCATTTAGCTTCTGGCGACGAAGGGACCATTCTGGCCATTCCACAACGGGCAATCTTCGCGCGCGCGGACCTCCTGCTGCAACGGAATCTGACCTGGCTCGGAATCGCGGCCTGCGTCGCTATCGCCTTGGGCTGGATTGGCAGTCAATTGCTCATCTTGCATCCTGTACATGCGCTAGTGCGCACCAGCGCGCGGCTGGCCGCAGGCGATCTGGGCGCGCGAACCGGACTGGCTCATGGCCATGACGAATTGGGCCAACTGACCTTCGCTTTCGATAAGATGGCCGGGGCTTTGGAGCATCGCGAGCGCGAGCGCGAACGAGCGAATCGCAAACTCCAAGCCCTCTCTCAGCGTTTGGTTGAGGTCCAGGAGAGCGAGCGGCGCCATATTGCGCGCGAGCTGCACGACGAAATCGGCCAGAGCCTCACCGTGGCTGAGATGAACTTGCAGGCGGCCCTCCAAACCTCGAGCCGCGCCGCGCTCGACCGCCGGCTTCAGGAGGGCATTCGGGCCGTTGAACGGGTCCTCGAACAGGTGCATGATCTCTCGCTCAACTTGCGCCCCTCAATTCTGGATGATTTGGGCCTTGCTCCTGCCTTGCGCTGGTACACCCAGCGTCAAGCCGCCCTCACCGGCATGAAGGCGGAATTCTGCGCCGAGGCCCTCGATGAACGGTTCAACCCGGTTGTCGAAACGGAATGTTTCCGCGTCGCCCAGGAGGCCCTGACGAACGTGGTGCGCCATGCCCAGGCCCATGCAGTCAAAGTGGAACTGACCCGCCTGAACGGTCATCTGCACCTCTCGGTGCGTGATGATGGGGTTGGGTTTGATGTCCATGCTTCTCGCGGCGAGGCCGTGCAGGGGGCAAGCCTGGGGCTCTTGAGCATGGAGGAGCGCGCCTCCCTGGCTGGGGGCGGCCTGGAATTCAATTCCTCTCCGGGCCGTGGCACCGAGGTCCATGCCTGGTTCCCGCTGGAGTCGCAGGGCCTCAAAACAACCTCTGAATTCGATGAATGATACCGCCAAACGCCTTCGGGTCATGCTCGCCGACGATCATCCGATTGTCCGGGCGGGCATTCGCGCCGAACTCGAGAAACTGCCTCAGGTCGAAATCGTCGCCGAGGCCAGCGATGGCCGTGAAGCCCTTGAACTGCTCCAGGCACGGCAACCCGATATCGTTTTCATGGACATCTCGATGCGGGGCCTCAACGGCTTGGAAACCACTGCCCGTATTACCAAAGAATTTCCCAAAACCCGTGTCATTATTCTTTCGATGCACCAGAACGAAGAGTACTTCTGGCAAGCCCTCAAAGCCGGCGCCGCAGGGTACCTGCTCAAGAAAGCGGCCACCGCCGAACTGGGCGCCGCTCTCGATCGGGTAGCGGGAGGAGAAATCTACCTCACCCGGGAAATCTCCAGCCGCCTGCTGAAAAAACTCCCGCTCCAGCAAATAGCTCATCAAAAAAGCCCCCTCGAAAAGCTCACCGACCGGCAGCGAGAGATTCTCCAACTTATCGCCGAGGGCCAGACGACTAAGGCCATCGCCCTCATCCTCAAGGTGAGTCCCAAAACCGTCGAGTACCACCGGGCTAAACTTATGGAACGTTTGAATATCTACGATATCCCCGGCCTGGTCCGGTTCGCGCTGCAAACCGGGCTGATCTCACAGGAATAATCAACATTAGACTTTGGAATGCCTGGGGCGATTACCTACCTAGCCATTAGCCCCTCCTTTCTGCTCTAGTAACAAGGTAACTAGGGAACAAGGGGCTTGCGCCTTCCGGACTGGGGAAGTGGTCCTGGAGCTGGCTGGCGCGCGGCAAACAGTCAAAACGCGGAAGGAAGCAACAATGAACAATTCCAACAACAATCATTCGAGCAAAGAACTGGAGAACAAAGTGTGCCTGGTGACCGGAGGGAGCCGGGGCATCGGGAGAGCGACGGTGATGGCCATGGCCGAGGCGGGTGCGGATGTGGCGTTCACGTTTCAGGCTTCCAAAGAGCAGGCTGAGGCGCTGGCCAACAGCATCATGGCTGAGAAAGGGGTGCGTTGCCGGTGTTATCAGGCCAATGTTGCCAACTCCGAGGAGATGCAGAATGTCATTCAACAGGTGCTCCGTGATTTGGGGCCTATCGCCATCCTGGTCAATAATGCCGGCATCACTCGCGACAAGTCTTTCCTGAAAATGACCCGCGCCATGTGGGATGAGGTCATGCGCGTCAACCTCGATGGTGTCTTTTACACCACGCAACTGGTCGCCCAAGACATGGTCGGCGCCGGCTGGGGCCGCATCATCAACATCTCCTCAATCGTCGGCCAGACTGGCAACTTCGGTCAGGCCAACTACGCGGCTACCAAAGGGGCCATCATTTCCCTTACAGAAAGTCTTGCCCGAGAACTCGCCCGCAAGGGGATAACGGTCAATGCCGTCGCCCCGGGCTTTATCGAGACGGATATGGTCAACGGGATGCCTGAGGCGGCTGTCAACCAGGTTAAGGCCATGACCCCTATGGGGCGGCTGGGCAAACCGGAGGAGATCGCCGACGCTGTCGTCTTTCTAGCCAGCCACAGGGCCAGTTACGTCACCGGCCAAGTGCTGGGAGTCAACGGCGGCATGTACATGTGAGGCCTGCTCCGCGGCGCGGTTCCACTCGGCCCAGTACCTGTGGAAACAACCGATGAGCTGGTCCAGGCCCTCCGACGTGGGCGGCTTCACCAGAAACGAACTCGCGCCTAGGCCATACGCGCGCTCGATGTCGCTTGGCTCCTGGGAGGCGCTGAAGATAATGACTGGCACCAGACGCAACTTCGGCTGGCGGTTGAGCCATTTGAGCAGATCGAACCCATTCAGGCGCGGCATCTTCAAATCCAGCAACAGCAGGTCCGGAGCGCGTCTGGCCCCCGCTTGGCCCGTCCCGTTCAAATAATCCACCGCCTCCTGCCCGTCCTGAACAAAATCGAGCTGGGGCCTCAGGGCGGCCCTGGAGAAGGCATACTGCAAGAGGAAGGCGTCATTGGGATCATCCTCGGCGACCAGGATTTTTAATGTTTTTTTGTCTGATTCTCGCTCCATCAGATTTTAGGTGTCTTTAGACCATTTTTCCTGCCCCGGTTCAAGCGATTTTTTTCAATTTATCTCGGTTTTAACTTGGCATCCTGCAAAAGAGGGCGTAAAGAAAATTATAGGGCGATGCGGTGTGTTTATCAGGACCGGCGGCTACCCGCGTGTGGAACGGGTGGACGAGATCGCCAGGGACCCTGATGCGCAGTTAGAAGTTGTGCAGTTTTTATGAACGTGTTCGATTTGATCAAAGCAACGGTCCTTTGTGGACTCAGTGCCTTCCTGATTTACAGTTTCCCCATCATCAGTCAGATCGCCATTATTGGCCTGCTGAGTCTGCTTTGGCTCTCGTACGCCCACAAAACACTGGCGGGCATCCGGCGCAAATAGAGGCCGTTTTCATAAGCGCCCGTGCTGGGCCAGGAAGGATTCGACAGACCCAGAACCGCCGCCCCTTTCTGCCGATCCAGCACGGCAGAGCAGACGGTTTTCCACGGGGCTGGTTTTCTGGGGGTTTGCGCCTCGCTAGAGTGTTCCAGGTGAGCGCCAGAAGGCGACGCGAGGAGGATAGGGACTTATGGCAAAAGCACAGGAATATGATTTGGTCATTATCGGGGCCGGGCCAGGCGGCTACGTTGCAGCTATTCGGGCGGCGCAATTGGGCTTGAACGTCGCCTGCATCGAGGAGGAGCCGGTCCTGGGTGGCACCTGCCTGCGCATCGGATGCATTCCCAGCAAGGCCCTGCTCGAATCCAGCGAGCGGTTCCGCGAGGCCAAGGAAAGGCTGGCCGTCCACGGTATCCACTTTGAAGGCCTGAAGCTCGACTTGCCTGCGCTGCTGCGGCGCAAAGACCAGATTGTGAGCGCACTGACCCGTGGGGTTGAAGTCCTGTTTAAGAAAAATAAAATCACCCGCTACCTTGGGCACGGTAAAATCGAAGGACCGGGTTGTGTGCGGATTGATTCGGCCCAGGGCGCTTTGGAATTGAAGGCCAAATGGGTCCTCATCGCCACCGGCAGCAAACCGGCCACCCTGCCCGGAGTCAATCTCGACCAGGACCGCATTGGGACGAGTACCCAAGCCCTTTCGTACCCCGAGGTCCCCGCACACCTGGTGGTCATTGGCGCAGGCTACATCGGGCTGGAGCTGGGCTCCGTTTGGCGGCGGCTCGGGGCGCGCGTCACCGTCCTCGAGTACCTGGATAGAATTCTGTTTGGAATGGATGTTGAAATTGCCGCCGCGGCCAGAAAGCTCTACCAAAAGCAAGGCTTGGAATTTCGACTCAACTCGAAAGTGACCGCTGCGCGAGCGCAGGACGGGCAGTGCCTGGTGGAAATCCAGGGACAGGAACCCATTACCTGTGATCGTGTTCTGGTGGCGGTTGGGCGGGTGCCCAACACAGAGAACCTCGGTACCGAGAGCGCCGGTATCGAACTGCACAAAAAGGGGTTTATCCCCGTTAACCAGCGGTTTGCAACCAGCGCCGAAGGCCTTTACGCCATTGGCGATGTCATCGCCGGTCCGATGCTGGCGCACAAAGCCGAGGAGGAAGGCATGGCTTGTGTCGAGTACCTGGCCACCGGCCATGGCCATGTTAATTATGACGCAATTGCCGCAGTGGTCTATACCCAGCCCGAAATAGCATCGGTTGGCAAAACTGAAGAGCAGTTGAAGGAGGCTGGAACGAAGTACCGCAAAGGCGTTTTCCCTTTCCGAGCCAATGGCCGCGCGCGGACCCTGGACCAGGTGGATGGCTTCATCAAAATCCTGGCGGATGCCACAACCGATCGGATTATTGGGGCGCACATTCTGGGGCCGCATGCGGGGGACCTGATCAACGAGGTGGCCGTGTCGATTGCCTTCGGCGCGAGCAGCGAGGATTTGGCGCGCACCTGTCATGTGCATCCGACTTTGGGCGAGGCGCTCCGTGAAGCCGCCCTGGCCGTGAGCGGCCAGACCATTAACGCGTAACGCTCATCGACAGCTCAATTCAACGCCAATGGGAGGTTACGAGTGTATTGCGGACAATCGGTCGCGTCGAGGCTAATGACAGAGTCGAAGCAACGCGCCGCCATTCCTGAGTGTAGGGGACGACGTAAGGAGTCTCTGATCAGCGACTTCCGAGTGAACCAAAGGCGGCCAGCCGACAATCTTGGTCAGAGGCTCGACTCCCTCCTTACGTCGTCTCCTACAAAGGTTTGGAACTGACCTTGTAATTGGCCCTGGGTCGGGTCTGGAGTTTACCACTGAACATTGTTATTAAAGAAAGATATCATGAAATTGAGACTTGTTGTCACCACCGATTGGAGCGGGGAAGCGCCCGCCGGTCATGCCATGGACCCCTGCGCAGGGCAGAATTGCGTTGCGCCACCGACTGATAAGGCACCGCTGCTCTGGTTGCTTGTCCTGCTCGCAGTCCTGACCCCTGTCGTGGCGAACTCCACCCCGATGGTCTGCGTCAGCAACGAGCGCTCCGGGAATGTAACCCTCATCGATGGCCAGGCCGGCCAGGTGTTGACCACCATTTCGGTTGGCAAGCGGCCACGCGGCATCCACCCCAGCCCGGATGGCAGGTTGCTCTTTGTCGCGCTCAGCGGAAGCCCTATTGGGGGCCCCCGGCATCAGGGCCCCGGCACGGTTGACGACGATGACAACGCCAAAAAGGCCGACCACTCCGCCGATGGCATCGGAATCATTGATCTGGGTACGAGGAAGTTCCTGCGCAAAATCCCCGCCGGTTCGGACCCGGAGCAATTCGCTGTGAGCGCTGACGGCTCGATGCTCTATGTTTCGAACGAGGATGCGGGGCTGCTGAGCGTTCTCAATGCCGCCGACGGCAAGGTCGAACAATCTATCCCGGTCGGAGAAGAGCCCGAAGGAGTGGCCTTTAGCCCGGATGGCAGGTTCGTTTACGTCACCTGCGAAACCAGAGGCGAAATCTTCGTGATCGATACGAAGGAGAACAAGAGCATCGGACATTTCATTGTTGGCGGGCGCCCTCGCAATGTGGCGTTCCTGCCAGACGGGAGCCGCGCGTTCATCCCATCGGAGTCAACCGGCGTCCTCCATGTCGTTGACACGGCGGACAGAAGCATTCTCGGCCAGGTGCGGCTTCCACCCAACTCGCGCCCGATGGGCTTAGCCATGACAACAGACGGTAAAACGCTTTACGTCAGCATGGGGTGGGCGGGGACCGTTTGCTCGTTTGATACCGGGCGCCAGCAGGTCACTCATATAATCAAAGTTGGACCGCGTCCATGGGGGATTGCGCTGTCGCCCGACGGCCAGACACTCTACGTGGCAAACGGGCCTTCGAATGATCTTTCGGTCGTGGACCTCGCCGCCGGTAAAGAGGCCCGGCGAATCAAAGTCGGCGCAAGCCCCTGGGGCGTCGCGGTGGTTCCATAATGCGCTTTGCTTCGATCTTGCCCGGGGGAGCGTTTTTATGATAAAAAAAGGCTATGACCCTCATTAGAGTAGGCTGGAGGCAGTCTGACTGCGTTCGTCTGGCCTTTTTTCCCACGCTGTTCCTTTGGAGCTTTTTGCTTAGCGGCCGTCTTTCGGCTGCACCTGCCGCGACGAATATGATGCCGGTTGCGGTGACCGGATGGAATCGGGACATTATCGTTGAAAGCACGGCAGTTGGTCCGCCGTTCACCAAGTACGCCAGCGAGATGAACGCCGGCGAGGGCGCCGCGTGTTATCAAACGGGGTTGCCCAGCTACGCCTGGGGGCTGCCGCCCTCCGGGGCATTCGTGAGCATGGTTGGGGACAACACGATTTTCCAGTTTCAGCCTTATACGTCGAGCAATGCGCTGGTGCTCAGCAGTGATACGGGGCTGACCAGCGGCACGCTGACCCTTGCCGCGCCGGCGACTTACGCGCGGCTGGCCATCCTTGCCCATTCCGGGAATGCCACGAATATAACCGGTCTCTTGACGCTGCATTTCGCAGATGGCACCAGCTTTATGACCACCTATATCGCGCCCGATTGGTTTAACGGCGCCACCAATGTCGCCTGGTTCGGCAATGGCCGCATCAACCTGACCACCGGCGCCGATGACGGTGGAAC
Organism: Verrucomicrobiia bacterium; assembly: GCA_035946615.1. Lineage (NCBI taxonomy): Bacteria > Pseudomonadati > Verrucomicrobiota > Verrucomicrobiia > Verrucomicrobiia bacterium. Next base: position 9,936 of record DASYZB010000065.1, on the reverse strand, counting down.
GCAAAACCCCCGATTTTATGAAACCACGATCAATCTGGCGACGTTGCTCGGGGCGACCAATAAACCGCTGGCTAGTCTGACTTTCGGCAAGCCCCTAGCCCGCTCGACGGCTATTTACGCGGTGAGTGGGCAGTTGGCAGCCAGCAGCGCAGGGCCAATCGCTTTGACCGGCTGGAATCGGGATGTGGTGGTCGAAAACACTGCTACAGGCTTGCCTTACACCAGCGACGCGGCGGAACTGGTTCCCGGCGAAGGCACGGCGTTTTATCAAAAGGGCTTGCCGGGCACATCCAATGGTCTGCCGCTCTCAGGCGCCTTCGCCAGCGCGCTCGATGGCGCACTGTTTCAGCTTCAGCCTTATACGGCGAACAATGCGTTGGTATTGAGCAGCGACACCGGAACCAGCACCGCAACTCTCACTCTGAGCACGCCATCGACCTATAACACATTGGCCATCCTGGCCAACTCGGGCGCCGGCGGGGGTTCGCCGAATTTGACGCTGAGTTTTACCGACGGGACCTCGTTCACCACCACCTATTATGCCCCCGACTGGTTTGGGAACAGCGGATTTGCGCTCAGCGGAGTGGAAGGAATCAACCTGACAACCGGCGCGTTGCAAGGGGCGCCAGACAACCCGCGATTTTACCAGACTATCCTTGATTTGGTGGCTTTGCTGGGCGCAACGAACAAACCGCTGGCCAGCTTGACCTTTAACCAGGCCCCCGGCGCAGGGGCCACCGCGGTTTACGCCGTCAGTGGCACTCAGGGAGACCAAAGCAACGGGCCATTCGCTGTGGCGTCGGTCACCAATGCGCCTGCACAAGCCATTGCTGCCCGCTCTGCAACGTTGCTTGGAAACGTCGTAGCCACCGGCGGCGACACCCCCGAGGTGCTGATTTACTACGGACCGGCCAACGGAGGCACGGATGCCGCCGCCTGGGCGCAAAGGGTTTGGTTGGGCGCCCAGAGCGGTTCCTTTGCCCTGCCGCTCAGCGGCCTGGCTGTCGATGCGACCTATTATTTTACGGCGGTCGCAATCAATTCCGCGGGAACTGCCTGGGCGACTCCTTCTCAAAGCTTCACTACGGCTGCGGCTTCTCTTGCGAGCCTCACCAACTTGCCGGTGGCCAATGTGACAACCAATTCCGCTTTGCTCTCCGGACAGGTGCTCTCGACCGGAGACGATGCGCCGGCGGTGACACTTTATTATGGTCCGCTCAATGGCGCGAATAATCCCGCCGCCTGGGCAAACAGCGTCCCGCTAGGGACGCAAGTGGGGCGCTTCGCGCAACTGATCAACGGTCTAACACCTAACACGCCTTTTTATTTCACGGCGGAAGCGGTCAATGCTGCCGGAGCTGCCTGGATGCCTGTCGCGAGCTTCACAACACCTGCCACCAATCTGGCGCCCTCACCCCTGGTCGCAGTGCTCACTTATCGCAATGATGCCGCCCGGACCGGCCAGAATACAAACGAGACCGCGCTGACGGTGGCGAACGTGAATACCAATACCTTTGGCAAACTGTTCTCATACGCTTTGGATGGTTACCTGGTCGCCCAACCGCTGGTGTTGCCAAACGTGACGATCCCCGGCAAAGGGGTCCACAACGTCGTGTTTGCCGCCACTGAGCACGACTCGGTTTATGCATTGGACGCCGATAACAACAGTGGCGCAAACTCTCAACCGCTGTGGCACGCCAGTTTCATTAACCCCTCAGCAGGAATCTATCCCATCAATGCGGTAGCCGATCTGGCCAGCATCGCAGGGGGATTTGTCGGGCCGGAACTGGGCATCACGGGCACCCCGGTCATTGACCCTGTTTCGGGGACGCTCTATGTGGTTTCCATTACCAAGGAGGTGGTCAATAGCGTGACCAACTTCTATAACCGGCTGCACGCTTTGGATGTGACCACAGGCGCCGAGAAATTTGGCGGGCCAGTGGTTATCCAAGGGAGTGTGCCGGGCGTAGGGGACGGAAACGATGGGCACGGGAATGTCCCGTTTATCCAGTTGAAGCACCATCAGCGCTCGTCCCTTCTGCTGCTCAATGGACATGTCTATATTGCCTTTACCGGGCATTTCGATTATCCGCCCTATCATGGCTGGGTGTTTTCGTACGATGCCTACACCCTGGCGCAGACGGGCCTCTTCAATGCCAACCCCAACGGTTCAGGCGGTGGCTTCTGGGAATCAGGCTGCGGCCCCGCCGCCGATGCGACCGGAGCGATTTATCTCGAAAGCGGCAATGGGAACTGGGATTCAACCAACAGCAATTTTGGCGATTCGGTGCTTAAACTCTCGACTACCAATGGGCTGGCGTTAGCGGATTGGTTTACACCTTATAACCAGCTTGATCTGAACCTGCGCGATATTGACCTCGGCTCCGCTGGGCAAGTTGTTTTGCCGGATTCCGCAGGGAGCGCGACGCATCGGCATCTGCTGCTGGCTGGGAGCAAAGCCGGAACGATCTACTTGCTGGACCGGGATAACCTGGGCCATTTCAACGCCTCCGGCGATACCCAGATCGTGCAATCGGTCAATGGCGCGGTCAACGGGATGTGGTGTACGCCCGCGTGGTTTAACGGGGTGTTTTATTACATCGCCTCGGGAGACAAGCTGAAGGCCTTCTCTCTATCCAACGGGGTTATCAACCCAACGCCCATCGGCGTGGGACCCAATGCTATCGGGTCCTCGACACCCAGCATCTCGGCCAATGGCAATGCCAATGCGATTGTCTGGGCAATGCAGGCCGCCAACCCCGCCGTGCTCCACGCCTATAACGCCACCAACGTCGCCCAGGAACTTTATAACAGCAGCCAAAATCTCGCCCGGGATAATCCTGGCTCGCCGATTCGATTTACGGTGCCCACGGTGGCCAATGGCAAAGTATATGCCGGCACAGTGGGTTCGCTGGCGGTTTATGGTAACAATACGTTTCTGGCCCTTCCGCTTATTACTCCCAACGGCGGCCCGTTTACAAACTCAGTCAGCGTCAGCTTAACCGAGGGGGTTCCTGGAGCGACGCTCTATTACACTGTCGATGGCTCGACCCCAACGACCAACTCGCTTCTCTACACCGGCCCGTTCGTGCTGACGCAGAACGCCGGGGTACAAGCCATCGCGGTGATGCCCGGCGCATCCAATAGCAGCATCGCCCAGGCTACCTTCATCAACAGCGCCGTCGAAGGCCATGGCGCGGGGCTCTTGGGCCAATACTACCCCAATACCCTGTCATCGAATCCCTTTGTGGGCTCACCGCTGGTCCGCACTGATGCGGTCATCGATTTCAACTGGAATACCGCCTCTCCCGATCCCTCCATCCCGCCGACCAACTACACCATCCGTTGGACTGGCATGATCCAGCCGCTCTTCAGTGAGACCTACACCTTTTACACCACCACCGACGATGGCGTGCGGTTGTGGGTGAACAATCAGTTGCTGATCGATCATTGGTCGCGGCAAGCACCCACGACTTGGGGCGGGTCCATTAACCTGCAGGCCTTTCAGCATTACGCCATCGAGATGGACTATTTCCAGGCCCTCGGCGGGGCCGTGGCCCAGCTTGCCTGGAGCAGCCCTTCGACGTCCCTCTCCATCATCCCCCAAAATCAGTTGTATCCAATCACCACTCTGCCGCCCGTGTTCTTTACCCCCTCGGGGTACTTTAGTAATGGCGTGTTCCAGTTGGAGGCCGCAGGCATGGCCGGGGGGAATTACATTTTCCAGGGAAGCACGGATTTGCTGAATTGGGTGTCGCTCAGCACTAATGTCGCCTCGACCCCGCTATTCAACCTGGTGGACCCTCACAGCACAGATTTCCCCGTGCGCTTCTACCGGGCTATCGAGCAGTAACAGATGTCCACTTCAAAGATGGCCTTGCTATAGGTTTGCACCGAGGGCGTAGATTTGTTACTCCTTGGCCGTGATTTCGTCGGAACAACTGGTGGGCGAGGAGTGGGCCGAATGGTATCGGCTCTCCCCCGTGCAGCGTTGGCTGGAAAGCGAGAAGCTCTGGCAAATCTACCTCAACCTCGGAGGCTCACTTGATCCCGAACCCGATACGCAAAGTCCTTTCTTCGATGAGCGCGCACCGCGTTCGCCCCCTGCTCATGGGCGGCCAGGCCTGCGTGTTCTACGGCGCGGCAGAGTTTAGCCGCGACACGGATTTCGCCATCCACGCGAACGCCGCCAACATTTCCCGTTTGCGCAAAGCCCTGGCGGAGTTGCGCGCCGAACTCATCGCCGTGCCCCCCCTTTGAGTTAAAATACCTCGAACGCGGCCATGCCCTTCGTTTTCGCTGTCATCATCCTGAAGCCTTGCGCCTGCGAGTGGACGTGATGTCCAAAATGCGTGGTGTGGAGTCCTTCGCGCACCTCTGGAAGCGACGCACGACGGTCAAACTCCCCGACGGCACGCAGTGCGATCTGCTCTCATTGCCCGACCTTGTCCAGGCCAAGAAAACTCAGCGGGACAAAGACTGGTCCATGATCCGGCGACTGTTGGAAGCCCACTACTTCCAGCATCAGCAAGAGGAAGACGCGGCGGCGCTAAAGTTCTGGCTCTTGGAACTCCGCACACCGCAGTTATTGTTGGAACTTGCCCGGAAACACCGGGATTTGGCAGACCGGCTCGCCGCTCGCCGTTCATTGCTCCTCCACGCGAGCGCCAGCCACCTCGCAAAATTGGAACGCGCACTGGACGATGAAGAAAAGCGACAACGGACCCAGGACAAGGCCTACTGGTTGCCGCTTCTCAGCGAGTTGGAACGGTTGCGACACCCAAAATAAACTGGCTTCGCCCAGGTTTGGCCCGAGCCAATCGGCGATGCGTCAGACTACCAGGGCGCGCTACGGACCTTGTCGGTTGCCAAGGCTCGCCAGGTACTTTGTCAAAGTCACAGCACGCGTTTGAGGCCGGCCAGGCGGCGTAAGACCAGGCTACTGGCCAGGTATGTCGCCGTAATCCCCAAAACGGTGGCGCAAGCAAATTTGATCAGTTTAGGCGCCTCGAAGCCGCGCATGCCCAGGGTGATTGCTATCAGAATGGGCGTGTGAAACATATAGACCGCAAAGCAGTTGTCGCTCAGCCAGCGCGCCAGGGGCCCTTGCCGGTTGCATTTTTCACGGAACAGGACCAACAGCCCGGCGCAAATACCCACACAAAAGAAGGCTTCCCAGAAACTGAGCACCGCGCTTTGCCAGGTAAAGCCGCCCGGCAGCTTCGATTCGGTATGGGTCTTAAGAAGGGCCCAGAGCAATCCGAACCAAACCAGGGTGCCCAGCGTCAGGGACAGAATCAGCCAGCGCATGCCGAAAGTGTAAGGAATGCGCAGGAGCCAATTTCGGCGCCAGGCAAAAATTCCCACAGTGAAAAGCAGGATGTATTGGGAGAAGTAACAGAGCTGCATATTAAGGATGCTCGTGCCCATGGGCTGCACTATGCGCACCAGGAACGTGCAAAGCCCCATAACGGCTGCCAGTCCCATGAGTTGGCGATGCCCGGGCAATGGGGCGTTGAGCTGGTTTTGGGGAGTTCTGCGGCTGACTGTCCTTGCCATGCCATATACCACGCTGAAGAGAAGCAGCGCCACAGCGAACCACATCGGCCCCGAACCCCCGAGAAACCGCCCGCTGATTAAGTAGGGCCCGTAGGCCCGGGAAAGCGGCGGGCGGGAAAGATCGGAAAAATCGCGCAACAACCAATAAACCGTGACGGGCTGGATGATGACCATGAAAATCAGCGAAGGAATGCCAAGGCGCGCCGCCCGGTCGCGCAGGAATTTCGCCAAGCCCTTTCGCTCGAAAGCCCCTGGAACGAAATAACCCGCAATCAGGAACAACAATCCCATGAAGAAGGCCTGGAGAAAGGTCTGGTAGGTGGCGAAAATGAGCAAGGTCACCAACCCGGGTTTGGGGTCTTCCATGAAATACCAACTGCCCAGGTGCCCGTAGGTAACCGCGGCGTGCATGCTGACGACCCCCAGGATCATAACCCAGCGCAGATTATCAATAAACTCCAACCGGGCTCTCGGGGGCGCGCTCTGAAAGGCGGGCGTCGCCTTGGTGACGGAACCCATCGGGCCGGTTCCCAAGACTGTTTGCGATTCGTTTTCCGCGGCCATCTGCAAACTTGTAATGCAAGCGCCGAAAGCAATTGCGCCGGGGTCAACCCGGTCTGACAGAACTCTGCAGGCCGCCTGCCCTCACACGGCGAGACTTCTGACGCTAATTTAGATCAGGTGACAGAACGTTGCATCCCGCAATTTCGGTTCGAACCAGGTGCTTTTGGGCGGCATGAGCCCATTGGCATCGGCAATGGCCATCAGGTCTTCGATGCCGGTTGGGTACATTGAAAACGCGCAGGCGTATTCGCCGCTATCGACCAACTGCTCGAGCTCCGCTGTGCCCCGGATGCCGCCGACGAAATTGAGCCGGTGGCTGGTGCGGGGATTGTCAATACCGAGGATTGGGTCCAGCACGTGGCGTTGGAGTAACGTGACATCTAGGTTCTCGGCAGGCTCGCTTGAGGCCAAAAACCGATTGCGAAAATGCAATGTGTGCCATTGGCCGGCCACGTACAGGCTGACGTGATGTTTGCGAGCCGGCGCCGGAACGGCTGGGTGCAGAACAGAGGAAGCGTGATAGATGCTGAAAATACCATCGAGCCGTTCGAGGAGTTGTTCAGCTACGAGTCCGTTAAGGTCCTTGACCACGCGGTTATAAGAAAGAATCTGCGCCTGGTTATGAGGAAAAATGACGCTTAGGAACCAGGCGCTATGGCCATGGCCTTTCCGGGCCTCATAAACACGGGCCGCGGCGGCGCACCGGTGGTGGCCATCGGCGATGTATAAAGACGGGATTCGACCGAATTCGGCTTGGATAAAGTCAATGTCGGGGTGTTCCTCGATAACCCAGGCGGTGTGGCGAATCCCATCCGCCGCGGTGAAATCAATGTGAGGCGGCAACGCCAGGCGCCGGCCAAACAACTCATCCAGGGCCGCATTGGCGCGATAAACCAAAAACACGGGGCCGGTTTGAGCATTCAGCGTCTCGATGTGGCGGACCCGATCATCTTCCTTTTCGGGCCGCGTCAGTTCGTGTTTTTTAATCGCGCCCTTGAGGTAATCCTCGCAACTGGCAACGGCCGCGAGTCCGACCTGGGTGTGAGCGCCCATCACCTGGCGGTATAAATAGAAACATGGCTGCGGGTCCTGTCTTAACGCGCCTTGAGCAACCAGCCGCTGGAAATTCTGCCGGCCTGTTTCATAAACCTGCGGCGCATAAGGATCGGTGGAGGGCGGCAGATCGATCTCCGGTTTGCTGACGTGGAGAAAGCTCAGCGGGTTATCGGTCGCAAGGCGGCGGGCCTCTTCCGCCGACATGACGTCGTAAGGCAGTTCGCAAATCCGGGCTGCCAGTTCCGGTTTGGGTCGCAGGGCGGCAAATGGTTTAATTGTGGCCATTAAGCTCCCGTGCAATTGTTTCCGATCCTTGCGACGCTGGGCGTGACCAAAGCGCGGGAATACCGCGCGCTCCAGACGCTTCGCGATTGCGGTCGCGCGTCCCTGTTTCGCGAAGCGTTTGGAGCGCGGCGCATCCCGCCGTTTTCGTAGCCAGTCATCGTTCCAAAATGTTAGAATGACGCCTCAACTTCGGCCTTTATTTTCGCACAAACCCTAAGCTCCCGCAGCGGGCCTCGCCCAAGAAACCTCGTTCGTTGGCAAGCATTAATCCATTCCAAACCTGCCGCCGAGTTGCAAGATTATTAAACACAACACAATCGATCAGGATCGTCAGGATCGAATATTTCCAAAGATTTCTCTTGCTTCCGTTCGGGGTCTGATCTACAAGCGAAGCAGATCACCGACAGCGTGCGCAAAGGATTTACTGTGGGAAACCAATGTGTGAAATCTATGGCGTTAGGGTCGTTCGCTACGGCTGAATCTCTTTCACCAGCTGACAATGTGGGTTGCGCCCATAACCCGGCATTCCAGGCCGTCTGCAATATAGAGATTTCAAGCCTTGACCGCACGGGCTTCGGGCTTTACGCCAATGTTGCCTCCGGGCCGTTGTCTTTTTGCGAGGTGTGCGCGATTCAGTAACCAAGGAACCGACAAATGAATAAACCGATAACCAGAGAAAAGAGCGGCACATTGCCGCCGCCTGCGCGCACATGGCTGCTGATACTGATTCCTCTGATTTTGCCTCCGTCCGTACCCGCTCAAATGACCAACTTGCCGCCGCTCCCTGCGTACCCGTTCAAGCGAGCCTCCAAACGCTGCCAGACTGCGGCTCTAATAGAGGAAGCCAGAATCGCACTACATGGTCCGCTGGATACGCGGGTATCCCGAGACCGGGCCGGCAGGGTTCATCCAAGTCGCTCTCCGGGCAGGTCCGTATGGCATCGGCCAACTTAGCAACAATCCCCACTGGGCTTACTATCGATTACATCCAAACTGTAGGCCCTGGTTATTCGACGCCCGCCACATTTTCAGCCGGTACCACCTATTTCGTGTCGGGCCCGGTTTATTGTGGTTTTGTGGTGATGGAGTCCGCGGTATTTAAGTATCCCAACTCGACAGGCAACGGCGCTGTTACGGCCTTTATCGAGGTCAGCGGCGCGCTCACGTTAAAAACGTCAAGCTATTGTCCAGCGATTTTTACAGCCGGCGATGATGACAGCGTTGGCCTGACCCTGGATGGAACCTGGAACAACTATTCCGGGATGACCGCAGGCGCTTGGTACGCCAACCCGTCCCTCAACCTCACCTATAATTCGGCCTCCCTCAGCAACATGCGATTTCTATACTGCCAGGAAGCGGTGAAAGCCGGCGGAACGCAGACCAGCGCGTTTACAATCAAACATGCCCAATTTGTGGATTGCTTAAGGGCAATCAAGCTTGAAGGGGGAAGCGGCTGCGGTTGCGGCTGCTGTGGCACCTTCCTTACGGGAGAGAACATCCTGATGGCACAGGTCCAATACCCCATTACATCGAGTCTCCCGTTCACACACAGCGCTTCGTTTTACCACTGCACGGTTGACGGAACAACCACCCCGCCATCCCAGTTGATTACCGAGACGGGCTCTTACGGAGCGTTGACTTTTGTCAACTCGATCGTCGCTAATATCTCAATTCAAACTTCAGGTTGCGCCGCATGCCTCGGGAACAACCTGGGTTTTTGGAACTGCCCGACGGCGGTTCAGTTCGGGAATACTGCGAGCAGGACGGTTGCGCCAGCAAGCCCTTCGCCCTTCCAGGTCGTCGATTTTGGGGCTCACTATCTCAGCGGCAACTCACCCTTCAGGACACAAGGGACCACCTCAATCCCATCGGGCCTCTTGTCCGACTTGAAGGGCCGCACAACTTCTCCGCCAATCTCGCTCATGCCGCAGATGTCCCTATCCGGCCAACTCACGTTTTTCCCACAGACTCCCCGCTATATCTCTGGCTCTCCTGACCTTGGCTATTATTATGATGTTTTGGATTTCACGTCCGGCGGGATGGTGGTGGAGGGTGCGACCATTACCGTTCTGCCCGGAACCGCTATTGGCCTAAGGACGGATTTTTATGTTGGCCATGGGCATTATCAACCATGGATATATTACCTCGGATTTGATGTTTGGGAGGGGTCCCAGTTCATCAGTCAGGGAACACCCACGAGCCCGATTACCTACGCGTCGGCGAGGTATGTTCAGGAAGGGCCATACCCGTGGTACGTTGGAGATGAGTATAGCTTGCTAGCGTTCGACTTGGACTTCGTTCAGCAACCCTCCGGTGACCCTTCCCCGATTCTAGGATATTCGGGGAATTTAGTGGCTGAGTTTGGGTAGAAGGGGAAGGAGCTTTTAGAATGAAGGCGGTTGGAACGGTATGATTGCACGCTGGAGGGCGGTAGGCGGAACTGAGATCCAAACGCTTCGCGCCGGCCTTCGC
>DASYZB010000064.1 GCA_035946615.1 Verrucomicrobiia bacterium | reverse complement strand
CCGGTCAGTTCGCCCGCCAGCGTGCGCGTGCTTTTGCAGGTCCAGCGCAACGGTGACTCCGGATCGCCTCGGCTGAGCGGTTCAACGAGCAAGTCTAAAACCTCTGGAAGTTTGGGGTCGCGGACCACCAAGTTCAAACGTCCTCCCCCCGCTCGCCGAATGCGTGCCTCCGGCAAAGGCGGCGCTGACAGCTCGCTGATCCCTTTAGTGATGGTCACCCTCGATAGTCCGCACACGCGGCTGACTACCGACACGCCCCCGTAGCCTAGTTCCAACGCCTCGGTCGCGGCTAACATACGGCGGGATCTCTCGTTGAGGTGGGGCCAGATTCGCATCAACTTGTCTCGAATGTCACGGATAGGAACCATGCCGCCGCCATAGGTAGCAGGTTCCTACGGACTTGTAAATGTTATTTATTGACGCAACCTTAGCATTACGCACAAGAAACTTGGGTTTTGTTGGGTGGCCAAAACCGGCTTGGGGGAAGCTTGGGTGAGCCGCTAAACACCCCCAAAAAGTTGGGTGAACTTGGGGGGAGGGGTGGCACTATCCCCGGAAAAAAGGGACTGTAGTGTAAACGAAAACCCTCCCCGACGGAACCGGCTCGCAGAATTTCCTTAAAAACGGGGGGTCAACCTTGGCGGAAAGGGGCCTGGGCATTGCGCGGTTCAAGGCCAGTTAAGCCGGAACGGCCTGGGGGTGGCTACACGTGAATAGCCAGGCAGCTTAGGCCGCGAGCGGTTCGACTTCGCGCTCGATGGTTCGCGCCTTGTGGTAACGCGCCAGGCGCAAGTCGTAGTCGGCCTGCAAGCCCGTCCACATTTCCGCGCTCGTGCCAAAGAAGCGCCCCAGGCGCAACGCGGTGTCCGCCGTGATGGCGCGTTTTTCCAAAACGATTTCGTTGATGCGGCGGGGAGGCACGTTCAAGGCCCGCGCCAAAGCGTTCTGCGACAAGCCGCGCGGTTTCATGAATTCTTCGCGGAGAATTTCGCCCGGATGAATCGGGGGCAGTTTGGTCGTTTTCATAGTGTTCAATGGTAGTCCGCAATTTCAACGTCCAACGCATCTTCGCCTTGCCAGCGGAAGCAAATCCGCCACTGATCATTGACGCGGATGCTATGCTGGCCTTTTCGGTCGTCTTTCAGGGCTTCCAAATGGTTGCCATACGGCGCGCGCAGGTCATTCAGGCGCCGCGCCTGATGCAACAGGAGCAATTTGCGCCGCGCCACGCGCTGAATCTGCTGGGGCAACCGCCGTGCCGGTTCATCGTTGAACAGCCGCTCGGTTTCCTTGCACGCGAAGCTGCGTATCATCTGCGGGCACTATAACGCCATGCGTTATGCAACGTCAAGCGGGCGTTGCGGGTTATTGCGCCGTCTTGGTTTTCGCGGCGTCATTCCAGGCCGCCGGAGAGCACGGCCTGCTTCACTGCGCTCCACAAAAACAGCCGCCGGCGCCCGGCCTTCACGCTTGGCAGCCTGTTTCATTGACCCTCCTGCCGCGCGGGCAGTGTAATCACGTTGCCCTCGCCCTTGGCAGGTCGCACAGCGAACCAAGCCCGGGCCTCTTTGGCCGTGGCCAGGCTCTTGTAGTTGGCGTGCAGCATCCCGGGGGCGTGGCCAGCTTGTTGGGCGGCCTGTATCTCGCCATGAAGCGCAAAGGCGTAACTGCAAAAGGAGTGGCGCAAGCCGTTGTCCTTGCGGCCACACCAGCGGCATCGCAGAGCTTCCCGACATGTTTTTGCCAGTTCCCTTCGCTTAGTAAGCGCACTGGCCCTTTGCGCGAATTGCCTGAATGGTCGCAACCACGCGGCCAAGGCAGGGCAGATGGGCACCAGGCGACGCTGGCGCGTCTTTGCCTTCTGCGCTGTCACTTCGATATGGCCCGCCACGCGCCAAAGGTCCGCCCAATCGAGCCGCAACAATTCTTGGGTGCGCAAACCGGCCAGGCCGCCAATGGCAATCATCGCCCGGGATGGCCCTTGTGCGGCCTCGAGCAGCGCCCGGAATTGTGTTGGCGTATAAATCTGAACCTCCGCGGTGTTGGCGTGCTCGGGGCGCATTTTATCGGCTTCATTGAGGCGATGGTTCGGCTGCAGGTAATCCTTGCGCACAGCCCAAGTCAGGAAGTGGCGGACAACCGCGCGATAATGGTTCCTGGCCTTGGCCGACTTCACCGGCCCCTGCTTGCCGCTGACTGTAGCCAAGCTGGCGATGAAGGCATCGAGATGCTGCCTGCCAAGGTCGCAAACCGCAGTGGCCGGGAATGCGCTGGCAAATCGCCGGAGCATGATCGCCCCGTTGTAAGCGTACTTCATGGAGACCTGCGCCCTTTGGCCTTCGATTGCCACTGTTCGGGGCTGCTCTGAGGCAATCAATTCTTCAACTGCCTCGGCAACGTCCTTGCGGGTCACGCTGGCGACCGTCGCCAGGTAGGCTCTGACCGCGCCGCAAATGCTCTGGCCGTGTAGCAAGGCCGACGCCTCGCAAAATTCGCTGGCGCTTGCCAGGAGCGATACCCGTTGCCCTGTGGCCGTGAAGTGGCGTTGCAACCGTTCAAGGGCGGCCTGGGCGTCGGAAGCCTGCCCCGGGCTGAACGTTGCGGCCTTATCAGCCCTGGCAAGCTGCTTGACCAGTGTTGCCCCTTCGCCGGCGGCCTCGGAGTACAGTGCGAAGTCCTTACTCCGGCTTACCGGCTTCCCGTCAACGCGGCAACGCCAATAGAGGCGGTAGCAGTCAGCCCGCTTGTAAATGGTCGCCAGGGCCTTGCCCTTGCCGTTGTGTCGCAGCCGTTGCGGGAATCTCATTTTCCTCTCTAAACTCCCCGAAATGTTGGGGGTTTCTTGGGTTGACTGTGACGGATCATCGTTTTCCCAAGGAAAACTGGTGCGCGATGCAGGATTTGAACCTGCGACCCCTTCCGTGTCAAGGAAGTGCTCTACCCCTGAGCTAACCGCGCAACCCTCGCTGGAAGACCTCTGAAAAGGCTTGTTTTTCATGGTCTTTCGCAGCTTTTGCGAGCGAGTAACATTGCCCTTTTTCAGGGGCAAGGCAAGCCCAAAAACGGGCCGTTTCAGGACAATTGTCAGAATGGGAAGTGCTCTGCCAGTGCAGTATCGACAACGTAAGAGCCAGATAAAAGGAATGCAACGTCAGGTCCTGAAGCCAAGCCGACGACTATGTAACAAAATTGTTCGGGTCATCGAAGAACCGCTCGCAAACCTGTTTTGTGAGGCGGCAGTGCTCATCACCAAACAGATAGAATTTGAGCGATCTGATGAATATCCGGTAGCCTAGTTTGTCGTAATCGGCGAGCTGCCGAGGAACGCTCATGTCAATCACGGGCTTTCGGAATGTCTGTGTTGAGCCTTGATGCTGTGGTCGTGAGCAGGGCACAAGTTCAATCCCGACACAGCCCCTCATACCTGGGTGAACTGCATATTCGGCAACATGCTCCTCATCCCCAAGTGCCGGGACTTTGATGGAAGTGGCCTTGCGATAGATTTCCTGGGCCTGCCGTTCCAACCCGCCCTTGTGGTGGAAAACCCCTTCCTCCATCGCCCAAAAGAAGTAATCGGGATCGCTGAAGATAATTTGGGGTAGAGTTTTACCCTTGTGCTTCCCAAACGTTAATTCAAGCCAAGCCATATCGCTCACCCGGTTCGCCTTTCGGGAGCAAGAGTTATCGCCATATCAACAAAATGGCAAGCGTGGCCAGCGGTCGCAACCTCGGCTCGGAGTGCGTTCTTCCCATTCTTGCACAAGGAGAAATGGGGGTTCTCGTTCCTGCCGGCTCATGAGGCGCGGTAACCAACTTCGTATTTGCAGCTTCGCAGGCGACGGCACTCGTATATAGTTCATGATCTCGATCCTCATCGACCCGGCGTTCCGCCCGCCCCCAGTCGGCATTCCGGCGCGCACGCTCATCGCCAACCCCATCCGGCAGGTGGAGCATCCACTGGATCAGCAGATTCTCGCTGTGCTCCGAGAGGCTCCCGAACCCGTAAGCGCCTGGCGCGTTGCCAACATGGTCGCCGCCGCCCATAAGCCCCCGACACGAACGGAAAACCGGGCGCTTCGTCTGCGCGTCCTCAGCCGGGTGAACCCGCTGGTAAAAGCCAAATTTGCTCGGCGCATCGGAGGGTCGTTTTTGACGACGGTATAATATTTTGAGCGCCCGACCTGGACCAAAGTGGCGCGGAGCGCACGCTGGCAGCGAGAAAAGTGCTGCCATCTGCGTGGTTCACGACAAATGCTTCTTGCAGAACAGGCAACGCAGGTCCGCTGTCTTCTTTCTGCACGATCCCCCTTGACGCGCCCGATTGCATCACCACGCCAGCGTATATAGAGGGTAATGAACACATCAAACGAATCCGCCACGACCAACCAACCAGCGATCAAACTTAAAACCTGCCCCTTCTGCGCGAGCCAGGCGGAAGTCAAACGAGCGGACGACGGGCGCTTCGGGGTTCAATGTCGGTGCTGCCGCGCATCGGTCGCCACCGTGTGGCAAACCGCCGACCAAGCCCTCCGGTGGTGGAATTTGCGGCAGAGCGGCCCGTCGTATCACGGCGGGTTGGCTACGAAAGGTATCAGCACAGCCAAAAAGCGCCGAGCGTGCCGTCGCAATCTGAAACGGGCGCGTCAACAAAAACAACTTCAACGCATCCGCCGCAACGTCGAGGAAATCATGCCACAACTCCAGGCTGCCAGGGCGGAGGAGATGGCCGAGGCCCAGACAGCGGCGGCACAGTCTCGTGCCAGGCTGGCGGCATTGCTCACCCGGCATAGCCTCCGATTAGGGTGAGCCTCGTTGCTGAATGATTGTGGGACTGATCACGCACATATGCGCCAACCAGACTGAAGTTGCCCAGGGAATTGAAGGGTGTTCAATTTCGATTAAAACAGCATACACCGGCGCGCTATCGCGGGCGATCCAAAGAAGTCGGGCACTTTTCGTGAGAACCCAGGGAGCACTGGCTGAGAAATTACAACAACAGCATTCTGGCTC
>DASYZB010000063.1 GCA_035946615.1 Verrucomicrobiia bacterium | reverse complement strand
CGTAAGGCTGCGGAGGGCGCTCACTGGTAATGCGCTCTGGCCGCTGAAAATAATAGTCGTCATGGCTGCGGCCTCGGCAAAGCGTCAACGCGACCGCAAGACCAGCGCCACGCCTTCCGGCGCGACCGACCCGTTGCTGGTAGTTGAAACGCATCGGCGGCATGTTCGCCATCATCACGGCGAGCAACGAACCAATGTCCACGCCCGCTTCCATCGTTGTCGTAACGCTGAGCAAAACCGAGCTCCTTGGCGAACGCGATAATGGCCGGCAACTCCGTGTATAGCAGTGGCTCACCGCCCGCGAAGTTCACTTTTCTGCTACGCCCGCCCGGCGGCGGGTCGGCACGGCCAATCGCTTCCACGATTCGCCGGAGATAGTCGGATGGAATTCGTGTAGAACCGCACTCTGCAAATTCAGCGTAGCAATACCGGCATCCAAAATTGCAGGTCCGCGTCAGGTGGATATTTATGGTTTCGGGGAGTTCCCGTGATCGAACAAGGGGCGTTGCGCTATTCATACGGGGACATGCTCGCCCCGTGAAATTCACAACCAACGGGTATTTGAAGAATTTGAACGTTCGATTTCCAAAACCGCAACTCGCGTCCCCCGAATCAAATCGAAGCCGATTTCAGCCAGGATCGTGGCTATGGCCGCTGTCCCGAGACGATCATTTTGTGTAAAGATTGCACAAACTGAGCGCGAATTGCTGCCATTCTGACCGGCATGAATCGAAGTGGCATGGTTTCAGCCAAGTTGACGCGGCTGAGGAGGCGTCGCAAAAAGTGTATCACATACACCTCGGCGGGTTCGGTTTCTGTCATTCTGTCCGGCATGACGGCGAATCGGCAACCTGTCTCCGCGAAGGCATTTTACTTCCGACGGAAGATTGTGCCCATTGGGCACACGATTACTGCGCACGTTGGCACACTATTATCGGTCGAGGGGAGGGCTGCGATCGCGTGTCACGCACGCCGAAACGTCCTGAAAACCGGATAGGCTCGCACAGTATGTTCACTGCCGTTGCGCAAAAAAGTCTGGCCGATGCTGAGAAGTATTTCGACGAGCATCTGGAGCAGAACGATTACTACTCGGCAGGCGAAATCCGTCCCGGCCAGTGGATCGGCGCGGGTGCGGACCGGCTGGAATTGAAGCAAAACGTCACCCGCGAACAGTTCCATGCGCTCTGTGAAAATCGAAATCCGCTGGACGATGAACGGCTGACGCAACGGCAGAAAAAGGAGGACAAGCGGCGGGTGTTCTACGACTTCACCTGTTCCGCTCCGAAATCGGTTTCGGTGCTCGCGGTGACGATGGACGATGATCGGTTGGTGTCGGCACATGAAGAGGCGACGCGCATCGCTTTCCGCGAACTCGAAACCTTCGCCGCAACCAGAGTCCGCAAGCAAGGCAGCCAGCGCGACCGCACCACCGGCAATCTGATCGCCGCCGCGTTTACGCACACGAGCAGCCGTGCGCTCGACCCTCTGTTGCATACGCATTTCACGGTGTTCAATGCCGCGTTCGATGAAACGGAACAGTCCTGGAAAGCCCTGCAAGCGGGCGGAATGTATGAGGCCATTCGTTACGGCACGGCAGTCTATCGGAACGAACTGGCGAAGCGGATTCAATCAATTGGCTATCGCACTCGCCCGGCGAAGCATGGTTTTGAAATCGAGGGTGTGAGCGATGAGGTGTTGAAACGATTTTCCAAGCGCTCACAAGAAGTGGAAAAGGCGGTTCGTGAAATAGAACAAAGGTTAGGGCACAAACTTTCCAACAATGCCGTCGCCCTGGCGGTGCATCAGAGCCGGGCTAAGAAGATCAAGGGCATCTCGACAACGGAAGTGCGCGAACAGCAGTTGGCGCAATTACAGCCCGATGAACTGGAGGCGCTGCAAAAACTCTCAACATCGGTTCAACCCGTCAGGCAAGTCCGTAGGTTTGAGCCGGAAAACGAAGCCTTGAATTATGCCGTGGCCCATGTGTTCGAGCGCAAGTCCGTCGTGCCGGAGCATGAACTGTTGAACGTGGCCCTGTCGCAACGCCTGGGTGAAGTGGATTTGCCGACGTTGAAAGCGGCGGTGAAGTATTCGTCGGACCTGGTGAAAACGGAACGTGGATTTTCCACGCGGCAGATTTTGGCAACGGAACTGGATTTGATTCAGACGGTCAACGCGGGCTGCGATGCGGTCGCGCCGTTGCATCCCGGCTACCGGCCTGCCGACTGGCTGGGTGAGGATCAGAAACGGGCGATTTACCATGTCCTGCGCACCAGTGACCGGATCACCGGCCTGCGCGGTCTGGCGGGCAGCGGCAAAACCACGGCGTTGCGCGAGCTGGTCGCCGCCTGCAAGGAAGCCCGCGTTGAACCGCTGTTCTGCGCGCCGACGGCGGCAGCAACCGAGGTTTTGCGCACCGAGGGATTTGCGGCTGTGACACTGCAAAGCCTGCTGCTGACGAAACCGGCGTTGTCCGCCCGTCAGTTGGTGGTGTTGGATGAGGCCGGGGCGGTGGGGATGGATGACATGAAGCGGCTGTTTGACCTGGCGCGGGACGCCCGCATTGTTCTGTCGGGCGACACTGGCCAGCACGCATCGGTCGCGCGTGGCGATGCGCTGCGGATTTTGGAGAACCATTCGGATTTTCAATCCGGCCAATTGACCCGCATCCGGCGGCAACGCAAAGTCGAATATCGCCGGGCCGTTGAACTGGCCGCGCAGAAAAATACCAATGAAGCGTTCGCCCAACTGGAACGCATGGGAGCGGTGACTGAACTTCCCGGTAACCAACTTCACGACTCTGCCGCGCAGTCGTATGTAAAAACGCTGATGCAAAACCAATCCGTGCTGCTGGTCGCGCCGACGTGGAATGAAATAGAAGCGCTGACGGAAAAAGTCCGTGCCGTGTTGAAAATGTCAGGTCGGCTGGCGGGTGACGAAAAGGAATTTCAGGTTTTTGATTCGCTGTCGTGGACGGAAGCGCAGAAGCAAGATGCGCGGCAATATCGTGCCGGCCTAGCGATTCGGTTTCACCGGCAAAAAACTGGTTTTGCCAAAGATGAAACGGTTGCGGTGGTCGCCGTCGAAAATGACGCCTTGAAAATCCAACGCGCGGACGGTTCCGAAAGTATTTTCCTTTTAGGTCAAGGCTCCGCCTATTTCGATGTGGGGGAGAAACGGAAATTGAAAATCGCCGCTGGCGACAAGCTGCTGCTGCAATCGAACTGGCGGAAAAAATTTGTGAACGGTGAGTTGGTGGAAGTAAAAACGATTCAGGGCGATTCCGTGGTGCTGGCCGATGGCCGGGTGATTCCAAAGAATTATCGCACGTTCACGCACGGTTACGCCGTTACGTCACACGCTGCCCAGGGCAAGACGGTAGATGAAGTTTTGCTAGTCGCCTCGTCACGCTCGCTGCCGGCGATCAATCAGCAACAATTTTATGTCGGCATTTCGCGCGGACGCGAGGCGTGCCGCGTGTTCACTGATGATGCCGAGATGTTGCGCTCGCACGTCACTCGTTCCAGCGCGCGGCTGGCGGTGGTGGAAGTGGTTCCACCCGCCCGCCGCCGAAAATTTATCATGGCTGTTTTGCAACGCGGTCATCGCTTCCTGAAACAGTTCCGCCAGCGCCTCGGAGTGCAACAGACCATTTTACCCGACAAGCACAGCCCACAAATGAAAACACCCCGTTATGAACAGCAACGAACTTCCACCCGCCGAATGGGCGTCTAACCCGCGCGACAATCCCTGCCTTGGCAGTGATTCCACTATCGCCGCGCTCGACGTGTTTGCCGACGACGGCATCAGCTATCTGCTGCCTTACGCGCAGTTTTTATATGCGGAAAAAATTTCAAACCCGGCATTGGAAAAGGAGCCGGATGCGCCGCCGGAAAAAATGTTGATCCGCTTTGCATCCGCCAATGTGGTCGTCTTGGGCAGCGGCCTCAAGCGGCTGGAAGCCGAGATTCAGAAATACGAATTGAAATTTGTGAAGTCGGCGGATCGCCGTTTGGCCGCTACGCTGAAAACCCACATTGCCGCCGTCACCGTCACTTTAACCAAGGAAAACGTATGAATCCCGAACGCAAAGAAATTCTCAATCTGATTTCACTGCCTGGACGCATGAACGCCGCCGAAGCTGCTTGGCGTCTCGGTTTTGAACCAGACCACATTCCCATTCTTGTCAGTGCCGGCCAGCTCAAGCCGCTGGGCAATCCACCGCCAGGAGCCGTGAAGTTTTTTCTGACGGCCGAGATTGAGCAAAAGAAAGGTGACGCCAGATGGATGAACAAGGCAACCGAACTCATCCGGCTAAAGGTCAAGGACAAGAACGAGCGCGCCGCAAAAAGTCGGACGCTCAAAGGTTCCGTATCCACAACCAACGGCAACGCAACCAACGGAAACAATTCCCGTGACCGTCATTCCTGAATCAGCGGCGTGCCTCGCGCTTCCATGATATGGAGCGCGGTCGCCGTCAAGGTCGTGCGCTCCGCGCCTCCACCTGTGACCGCGCCCGCTTTGCGCCGTGGGAATTGCTTTTAAGAATCGCGCCGCGCAATTTGCATCGCAGTGGTCATTCCCAACCATCATCGTGATTGCAGTGCGCCGAATGGTGCGGCGGTGGAAATGGGTCGAACGTGTCCGGGGGCGGTGGTGGCGGTCCCGGCAGATGAATAAAAAAGGCTGACCGGACATGAATGGTGGATTTTCCTCCTTTGCGTCGCAATGCCCCGCTCAACCCACACCAACAAAACCAGCAAGAGATAAATGGCTCCAATGAGAAAATAGAGCGCGTGTTCGTGAATGAATCCGTCAAGGTGTTTCAATCCCGACGCTTCCAGTTCAAGCGCTTTTATTTGCCAAGATTGCATGATGGCCTCCTTATGCTGCGACGCTTTGCGTCACGGGTTTGGTGTTTCGATTTCCAACGATGGCTTTCTGTTGTCGTTCGTATTCACTCAACGAAGGCATTTCTACCGGCGCTTTGCGGGAATATGCCCGCGCCATTGCCCGGCTGTTGTGGCCGAGATTCACCTGGGCATACCGTTCGGGATAGCCCGCCGTCTTTGCCCGTTCCGCCCAACCGTAGCGGTAGCTGTGCAATGAGACGCCTTTGATGCCAAGCCCATCGCAGCGTTGTTTGAACTCCGTGGCGCGGTCGCCCGAACGCACGGTTCGCAGATACGGAAACAGCGGGCCGCTTCCCGGCAGGTCGCGCAAGATTTCCTCCATGTCTTCATCCATGCGCATGATGGCAATCGAGCCGGTCTTCCGGCGCGCATAGCTGATGACGTGGTGCTCCCAATCAACGTCCTCGGCGTTCAAGCCGGCCAGATCGGATTGCGATGCGCCCAAGTGCCACGCGAGTTTGTAGAACGCCTTGCGTTCGGGATTTTGTTCGCGGGCGACGATGGCCAGATGTTCGGCCAGCATAATACCGCGCTTCTCTTTGAATTCGACGGCTGGCCACTGACGTTTTGGGATGAGCGGCCACGGCAGCCAGTTCATGTCCACGCAGAAGTTGTGCAAGCGCCGGAGATAAACATTGGTCGAGACGGTCCCCATTTGTAGAACTTTTAAAATCGTCTCGGCCTTCGTTTCGATAATGACCTGCGGCAGCAACATGGCAAATGCCTTGTCCTTGGCGGCGGTTTTCCAACGATGCTGGTTCGCTCCCTGCTTGGTGCCGATCAGTGCCTCAATAGCATTCCGCCAAGTGCGTGTCTTGATGCCGTTGTCACTTCCCGCCAGATACGCCTTAGCGATTTGCAGGTTCAATATCGGCTGGCGTTCAGAGTTGTTCTTGGCTTCGATGATCTGTCTGGCGTCGTCGGCGTTGTTAGTGCCCAAACTGGTGCGTTTGCCAGTTTGAGTATCCACGCAATAATAGGCTCCGCCACGGATTCCACGGCAAATAAGACGGTAACGTGCTTTCATAGTTTTCACGCAACCGCGAGAATAACTCAGGCCGAATCCGAAGCGGTAACCGATAGTCGGCGGATTACGCCGGACTATTCTGGTTTCCTACGGATTGGAAAAATGGTGTCCGTTTTGGTGTCCGTTTGGACTCCCGAACCCCCTAAACCGATGCTGCACACGCAGTTGGAATTGGAGGCGAGGGTCGGAATCGAACCGACGCATAAGGCTTTTGCAGAGCCCTGCCTTACCACTTGGCTACCCCGCCACGGCTGCTTTGCCGAAAATAAATCAGTTTTCCGAGTCCGCAAGCCAATAAGAGAGCCAGTGAGCCAGTGGACTGAAGGAACGAATTCAACGAGGCGCCAGCCAGATGAGCCAGGACGGGGATTCTGCAGCCGGGGGGGTAATGGCGCATTTTCGCTCAAATTCTTCGAGCAATTCCCACCAGAGCCTTTGCGGTTCCTTGGACCATAGCAGCACCCAGAAACCACCTTGCTCGGGTTTGGGGCCGCTGCGCCATTCATATTCCATTCCACCAAACCAGGACAGGTGCTTGAGGAACCGATCGCAGAAGGCCGTCTCGAGCCAGGTAAAATCTTCGGCTTCAGGAGCCCAATCGCCGCTGCGGCGTTGCTGGCATAACACACGCCATTGGACCTGGCCATGGCACAGGTCAACACAGCGTCGCACGAAATCTCTCCCCTCAGCCGCCAGCGCCAGGTGGGAACAGCCGGAGTGGGCGGGGGTTTTGCAAAACGGGCAGTGTCGTTGGTTAATCATGGTCTGAGCGCATCCGGTATCGCGCCAGGGAGCAAATCAGTCAAGAAAAACCGTTTCAGAAATGTAACATTTTGGCCCCGACTTTTGCCCGTATTGATTCAGTTGAACAGAAGCAAACGGAGGAAACGAAAGGGGGAGGGGGATGACTGAGGGGCGGCCAGCTCGGGTCCTAACTAATTACGGCGCAGGGCCTGTTTTAAAAATAGAATTGCCGCCATTCGTCCTCGTCCTCGTGCTCGAAAGACCTGAAAATCGATGACGAAGGAGCAGAACGAGAACGAGGAGGAGCGGGCGCCGTCCATTTTCAAACGCGGTCTCAGGCGCTGGGTCCATGGGGATGCCGATGGAGAAGGCTATGGGGTTTTTCAAGGCCATGGGAAAGCATCAAAGGTTCATCGGAGAGCAAGGGGATGGTGGGGCCTTGGGCGACAACCCGGCCTTCATCGAGGATGACGACCCTCGAGCAGAGGTCCACAACCAGTTCGAGGTCATGTGTGGCGATGATTTTTGCGCCGGGCAGCGATTGCAGCAGGGCCTTAAACTCGCGCCGGCCCCGGGGGTCCAGGTCAGCGGTGGGTTCGTCCAACAGCAGCACGGTGGGTTTGCAGGCCAGCACCCCAGCAAGGCAGACGCGCCGCTTCTCGCCATGGCTCAGCCGTTGTGGTTCGCGGTCTTCAAAGCCGCGCAGGCCGACCTGTTCGAGACAGTAGGTCACGAGGGACCGCAGGATTGCTCCGTTGATTCCAAGCTGCTGGGGGCCAAAGGCGACGTCTTCAAACACGGTGGTCGAGATGAGCTGGTCATCCGGGTCCTGGAAGAGCAATCCCACCTGCTGGCGGATTTTGGTGAGAGATTTGCCGGTTAATGGCTCCCCGCCAATCCAGATTTGAGGCTGGTCGGCGGGGCGTTCGGGCAGCAGGCCATTGAGATGCAAGAGCAGGGTCGATTTGCCGGCGCCGTTGGGGCCGAGCACGGCGATGCACTCGTCTTGAGCGACGGAAAAGCAGAGTTCATGCAGCGCCAGCCGCCCCTGGGGGGGGTAGCGATAGGAGAGATTGCGGATTTCGACAGCGGCGTTCATTTCCAGCCGCGGGCGCACATGGCAAGATAGATGCGCTCGGCCCGATCGATGCTGCGGATAAAGAGGTGGGCGATAATGACACTCAGGCTGCGCCAGGCCAGGCGGCGGCTAGGGGAAAAGGTGCGGCTGGCGCGGGCCCGCTGCATGCGGCGGGATTCATCGGCCAGGACCGGCAAGTAACGGTACATCAGGGCCAGAGTTGTGAGCATCACGGCGGGCAAGCGCAGCCGGCGCAATTCGCGCAGGATTTCCTGAAAGGGAGTGGTCCAGGTCAGCAGCAACATGGTGAAAACGCACAAGTTGCTTTTGACGACGGCGGAAATAAGCGCTGGGAAGGCCTCGGGCCTGAGCAGCGAGAGCAACCCGATACCGAGAATAAAAAACTCCACAAGGACCAATCGCTTCAAGGCATAGCCCAAAGGCATGCGAGAAAAGGGCCAGAGGCACAATAAGAGAGAGGCAGGGAGCAAGTAGGGCGGGCCGACTCGCCTGGGCAGCAGGGCCGTCCCGAGCAGGATGAGCAAAGCGGCAGCTAATTTGAGTCCCGGCGGCACCCGATTCAAAAAGCCGGGCTGGGGCGAGTCAATGTTGTGAACGCGCATCCCTCTTGGAAGCGCCCAGGACCGGCACCAGGAGCCGGGCCAGCGCATAAGCAGCCACAAAGGCGAGCACGGTTCCAATCAGGCCGGCCACGCCGGTGGCGACAGTGGGCGAACCGACGAAGGGCAGGCGATAATCAGCCAGCGGGGCCTCGGCGAGGGCTGGGAGGGCATTGCCTGCGAAGCCGAATCGCGTGGCGACACTCTCGAGTCCATCGGGCCAGGAGCAGGCAAAAGGGGCGACAAAGATGGACAGGCCGAAGGCCACCAACAAGCCATAGCCTAGGAATCCCAGAGGGGTGCCGCTGAGTCTCTGATTTGCCTGTGCCAGGAGCTGAGGCCGGGCGCGCAGGACAGCCAGGGTGATCAGACCCGTGGCCAAGCCTTCCCCAACGCCGATTAACATGTGCACATTGGCCATGGCAGGGAAGGCAATCGACCACGGCACCGTCTTTGAGAGCGCGAGCTGGCCGGCACAGGTGATCGAGGCCAGCACCGTTCCAACCCAGGCTGCAAAAGCAGAGGCAAACACCGTCGCGCGGATTTCTTCGGTGCGGTGGATGAGGCGTTTGGCCAGGCGAAAGGCAAAGTAACCGGCGCATACATTAACAATCCCCATGTTGAAGATGTTGGCCCCGAGGGCCAGCAGGCCGCCATCGGCGAACATGAGGCATTGAACGATGAGGACACAGGTGATCACCAGAACAGCGGCGCTAGGGCCCAGCAGCACGGCTGCCAGCACACCGCCAATCAAATGGCCGGACGTGCCGCCAGGGATGGGAAAGTTCAGCATCTGGGCGGCGAAGATAAAAGCTGCAGCCAAGCCAAGGAGCGGCATTTGGCGTGGTTGGAGAGTAGCGCGCACCTGGCGCACAGCAATGCCCACTCCGGTGGCCGCCACCCCCGTCGAGAGCAGGGCGGTTCGCGCATCCAAAAACCCATCGGGCAAATGCATTGGTTTTAACCTGTTGTTTCCGCTACCAGCCAGCTAACCATAGGCATGGAGCGGCCCCTGCGCAACCGCTAAGATCAGCTCAGCAACAATGACGACGCAATCCGTCCCACCCGCGCCGCGTGAGCCGGCCAGTTACTGGCTGACGCGCTTCATGATACTGCGCCTGCTGGGGTGCGTGTATGCCGTGGCATTCCTGGCCGCAGCGATACAAATCCTGCCTTTGATCGGCTCGAATGGGCTGCTGCCCGTGAACTTATTTTTGGCCCGCGTTCAGAACGGGTTGGGTTCGTCCTTTGCCGGTTTTGTTCGATTGCCATCGTTGTTTTGGTTTGCGCATTTTGATATGGAATTGGAAGCGGCGGCGTGGGTGGGTTTCGGCTTGTCGTGCATTGTGGCTTGCGGTTACGCGAACGCGCTTGTGATGACGCTGCTTTGGGCGCTCTACATGTCCTTCGTCCACATCGGACAGGATTGGTATGGGTACGGCTGGGAAATTCAACTGTTAGAGACCGGGTTTCTGGCGATTTTCCTTTGCCCTCTGTTGGATGGACGCCCATTCCCGAAACGATCACCGCCACGCGTGGTGGTGTGGTTATTTCGCTGGTTGATTTTTCGCATCATGCTTGGAGCGGGGCTTATCAAGCTCCGTGGCGACCGGGTGTGGCGGGACCTCACCGCGCTCTATTATCATTTTGAGACCCAGCCGATCCCCAATCCCCTCAGCCGCTGGTTTGACTTCCTGCCGCGGTGGATGTTAAAGGCAGGGGTCCTGTTCAATTACCTTGCAGAATTGGTGGCGCCATGGTTTGCGTTTTATCCGCGCACGGCCCGCCACATTGCGGGGGTCATCCTGGTCCTGCTTCAGTTGACCCTCATCCTGGGGGGAAATCTTTCATTTCTGAACTGGCTGACCATCGTCCCGGCGCTGGCGTGTTTCGATGATTCATTCTGGCGCAAGCTCCTGCCCCGATGGCTGGGGGACCGGGCGTCCAAAGCCGCTGCTGCGGCCCAGTCGAGCCGGGCGATGGAACGCGCCGGATGGGCGGTGGCGGTAATGGTTGGACTGCTGAGCATCCAACCGGTCGTCAATCTGATTTCCCCGAGCCAGATCATGAACACCTCTTTCGATGCGCTGGACCTGGTCAGCACCTATGGCGCTTTCGGCAGCGTGGGGCGCGAGCGCTTGAACGTGGTCTTTGAAGGGACCGCTGCCTCGACGCCGGATGGGCGAGCGGTTTGGAAGGCATACCCTTACCAGGCGCTGCCGGTGGCCCTCGACCGCAGGCCCCGGCAAATTGCCCCTTACCAACCGCGATTGGATTGGCAAATGTGGTTTGCCGCCATGGGCACACCCGAGGAGTATCCCTGGACGTTGCATCTGGTCTGGAAGCTTTTGCACAACGACCCGGGGGCGCTGAGTCTTTTAGGCGGAAACCCGTTCCCGGAAAGGCCGCCGCATTACATCCGTGCCGTGTTGTACCGCTACGCGTTTGCCCCACCCGGAAACCCGCAAGGGGCATGGTGGACACGCCAGGAACTCGGTCTGTGGCTGCCGCCCTTATCGGCTGAGGACCCGCGGCTGCTTGGTTTTTTGCAGCAGGCGGGCTGGCTTGACCAGCGGGGCTTGCCTTAATGGGTTACTCGTGGAAGACTGACTGGCTCGATTTGACGGGCTTTTTGGCCAAGAGATTGTACCTTATGCTGGAAACAATGGAAAAACGGGTCACGAAGGAAACCGAGCCGCACCTGGAGAAATTCGCGCGATTTGAAGGCGAGGCCAGGCAGCCGGCTTGGGTTTTCCCTTTGCGCAAGGCCGGGATTACCCGATTCGCGGACACGGGGTTTCCGACTCTCAAAGACGAGGATTGGCGGTTTACCAATGTCGCCCCGATTGCCAAACTGCCGTTTCACCCGATTTTGGAGGCGGGCCATGTCGAATTGACGCGCGCGGAGGTTTCGAAAGCTGTTTTTGGCGGGCTGGACGCCATCCGCCTGGTTTTTATCAACGGCCACTTTGCCGCCGGGCTTTCGGATTTGCGCTCGGCGCCGGAAGGTCTAACGGTCAAAAGCCTGGCATCCGCTCTAACCGAAGATTCGGCTCTTTTGCAGAGACACCTCGGCGCCCAAACCTCAGGAGACGAGAATGCCTTTGGCGCATTGAATACGGCCTTTTTACAGGACGGCGCATTTATCCGAGTTGCAGCCGGACACCAGATAGAAACGCCCATTCACCTGCAGTTTGTGTCGAGCAGCCGGGAAGCCGGGGCAACGGCCCATCCGCGCAATTTGATACTGGCCGAGAAAGGCGGCCGCGCGACGGTTATCGAGAGCTATGTGAGCACGGTGAACTCGCCTTATTTCACCAACGCGGTAACCGAGCTGGTGCTTGAGGAAGGCGCCGCGCTCGAGCATTGCAAGCTCCAGGACGAGAGTTCGAGCGCATTCCATATAGCGGCGATTTATGCCCATTTGGGCCGGAGTTCCAACCTCATCTCGCACTCGATTGCGCTCGGGGCAAAACTCTCGCGCAATCATATTCGCGCCCGCCTCGCAGGCGAAGGGGTCGAATGCGTTCTGAACGGGCTATATCTCACCCGGGACGAACAATTGGCCGACCACCACATGGTCGTCGAGCATGCTCAGCCGCATTGCAACAGCCACGAATACTACAATGGGATTCTCGATGGCCGCTCGAAGGGGGTCTTTCACGGGCGCATTTTGGTCCGGCAACCGGCCCAGAAGACCGACGCCAAGCAAACCAACAAGAACCTGCTGCTGTCGGAAGAGGCGACGGTGGATACCAAACCGCAGTTGGAGATTTACGCCGATGATGTCAAGTGCACTCATGGCGCGACGGTGGGGCAGTTGAATGAAGAATCGGTGTTTTACCTGCGGGCTCGAGGGATTGGAGTCGAAACGGCGCGGCACATGTTGATCCACGCTTTTGCGGGAGAGATAATTGAGCGCGTCCGGTTAGAAGCCGCCCGCCAGGAACTCGATGGGATAGTCTGGGAGCGGCTCGAAGCCACTCCGCACGTGGTCGCGCCAGCTAAATGAATGCAGCCTCCATGTCCGACGACCTTTCCGAGCTGTACCAGGAGGTCATCCTCGATCACTGCAAGCACCCGAGGAACTTCCATGAATTGCCCGCCGCCACCTGTTCGGCCCAGGGCCACAACCCCTTGTGCGGTGATCAACTCAAGCTGTTCCTCACGATGGATGGCGAGCGCATCAAGGACATCAGTTTTCTAGGCGCGGGCTGCTGTATTTCGAAGGCCTCGGCTTCGCTGTTAACCGAGAGTGTCAAAGGCAAAACCAAAGGGGATGTGGAAAGCATGTTCCAACAGGTGCACGAGTTGGTCACAACAGGACACATTGAGGGGGACGTTGGCAAACTGGCGGTCTTCGCCGGTGTCTATAAATTCCCTGCGCGGGTCAAGTGCGCCATTCTTTCCTGGCACGCTGTAATGGCGGCGCTCAAGGGTCAATGGACAGTCAGCACCGAAACCGAGCAAATGTGAGCGCCTCTTTTGGGGCGCAGCTCATCGCATGGCTCGTCCGATTGCGTTCCACCAAAGGTCGTGCAACTCAGCTACAGGCCAGCTCAATTCACCCCCGGAAGTCTTGATTGAGAGATGGTCCCCGCCCACTGTGCCGATGCGCATAGCCGGGATTCCGAGCAATTTTGCCCGCTCGACTACCTTCACCGCGTCAGAGGGGGCGGTCGAGACGATGATGCGCGCTTGGGTCTCACCGAAGAGGAGCGCATCTAATCGGATGGGTGGTTTGCTGGCGGCAGGATGTTCTTCCTGCTGGGCTGCGCCGGACGTTTGCTTTTGTTCTTCTGCCTTGGGCTCCGGTGAAATGCCCAGTTCAATCTGCGCTCCCACGAGGGGGGCGGTATCGCGGGCGGTCTGCCGGCTGATGCAGCCTTCGGCCAGCGCCACCGCCAGGCCGCCTTCGCTGCAATCATGAGCGCTTTTGATCGAGCCGGAATAAATCAGTGCGCGCAACCCCAGGTTTAGGTCCTTTTCGGCTTCGAGATTGCAGCGGGGCGGGGTGCCCGTCTTTAAGCCGTGAATCACCTGCAGGTAAGCCGAGCCGCCCAAGCCCTGCAACGCATCGGCCTCGTCCACAGCAACCCCCAGCAGAATGATTGCGTCCCCTTCATCTTTGAACCATTGGGTCGTAATATGTTCGGCTTTCTCGATCAAGCCGGCCATGGCCACGGTGGGGGTCGGATCGATTGGGCCGTTCGGGCTCTGATTATAAAGACTCACGTTGCCGCCCGTCACCGGGACATTAAAAGCGCGGCAGCCCTCGCTCAAGCCGCGGACGGCCTCGCGCAGTTGCCAAAAGATTTCCGGGTTGAACGGGTTTCCGAAGTTAAGGTTGTCGGTCACCCCGAGCGGGGCGGCGCCAGAGCAGGCCAGGTTTCGGGCCGCTTCAGCCACGGCGCATTTGGCGCCCTCGAACGGGTCAAGATAAACGTAAGTGGCGTTGCAATCGACTGTCAGCGCAATCAATTTGGTTGGGAAATCGGTTTGCGAACCATTTGGGCTGGTTGAACCCGGGAGCGCCAGGGCGCCGACGGGTTCTCCGGCAGAGGCGATGAAAGGGGGGCGTTGTGCATCAACTTGGGCCGCTGGATGGCCGTTGGTTTGGGGCAATGAATCCTCTTTGATGCGGAGCACAGCGGCATCCGAGCCTGGGCAAACCACCGTGCCGTCGCGGACCATGTGGTCGTATTGCCGGTACACCCAATTTTTTGAGGCGATGGTGGGCCAGGAGAGAAGGCTCTTGAGCGCGCCGGTTGCATCCTGCGTATCGGCGCACCCCGCCAGAGTAAAGGCGCGCACGGCCTCGAGATACGCAGGCTCACGCGCCTCCCGCTGATAGACCGGAGCTTCATCGGCCAGTTTTCTGGCCGGAATATCCGCCACAACCTGCCCGTTGTTGCGGACCTCCATCCGGCCCGTATCGGTCACCTGCCCGATTTCGGCCCAGGGCAAATCCCATTTATCGAAAATCCGTTTCACCTCGTCCTCGCGGCCCTTCTGAACGATGATGAGCATGCGCTCCTGGGATTCGCTGAGCATGATTTCATAGGGCGTCATATTCGGGGCGCGCTGGGGGACCTTGGCCAGGTCAATCTCGATCCCCGTCCCCGCCCGCGAAGCCGTCTCGCAGGTCGAGCAGGTCAGCCCCGCTGCGCCCATATCCTGAATGCCGGCGACAGCCCCGGTGGCCAGAAGTTCGAGGCAGGCCTCGCAAACGAGCTTCTCCATGAAAGGGTCGCCTACCTGGACCGCCCCGCGTTGTTGCTCGGCGGATTCCTGGGTCAAATCTTGCGAGGCAAACGCCGCCCCGGCCAGCCCGTCCCGGCCCGTGGCAGGCCCGACATAGAAAACGGGATTGCCCACCCCGCTGGCGCGGCCTCGAACGATCTGGTCGTGGCGCAGAACACCCAGGCAAAAGGCGTTCACCAGCGGGTTGCCCTCGTAAGACGGATCAAAATAAACTTCGCCGGCAACGGTCGGAATCCCGAAACAATTGCCATAATGCGCAATGCCGCCCACCACGCCGCTGAACAGCCGCCGGTTATTGGCCAGTTGAGGGCCGGGTTCCGTCGAAGGAGGTTGATTGGGGGCATTCGCAGGGGTTGGCAAGGGAGTGATGGGGCCGAAGCGCAGCGAGTTAATCGAGCAGACAGGCCGAGCGCCCATGGTGAAGATGTCGCGGATGATGCCGCCGACGCCGGTCGCTGCACCCTGGAAAGGCTCGACGGCGCTGGGATGGTTGTGCGACTCGATCTTGAACGCGATGGCCAGACCGTCCCCAATATCAATAATCCCGGCATTCTCCTCGCCGGCTCCGACCAGAATCCTTGGCGATTTGGTTGGAAAGGTCTTCAAGAGGGGCCGGCTGTTCTTATACGAGCAGTGCTCGCTCCACATGACCGAGAAAATCCCCAGCTCGGTATAGGTCGGCTCGCGCCCGAGCACTTCTTTGAGCCGGGCGTATTCGTCCACCGTGAGGTTGTGCTTAAGAACCGCCTCGGGCGTAACGGCTGGGTCTGTCATTTCTAAAATCAGCTTAGGGTTTTTGGAACAAGGCCCGATTGCACAACCGCCGCAACAGGACGCAAAGAACTCAAAGGCAGTATCTATCCTGTTTCTTCCTTCACCGGTCAAGCCTGGTTTAAGCGTTCACAGTAAAACCGCAGGGCTAATGACAGAGTCGAAGCAACGAGCCGCCATTCCTGAGTGTAGGAGACGACGTAAGGAGTCGAGTCTCTGATCAGCAACTTCCGGGTGAACCAAAGGCGGCCAGCCGACAATCTTGATCAGAGACCCCTTACATCGTCTCCTACAAAAGTTTGGAACTGACCTTATCATTGGCCCTGAGAAAAACCGGTGCGAATCAGGAAAAAATGTGTGCGGCCAGGGAATGTCAATTCACAGCATGTCCGGTTATAAAATTAGGTAACATTAGTTGGAGTTACCTGAGAAGGCGCTGGATTTCCTGCAGCCCGGGAGATTGCGGCCCCGGAAGCGAGCGCCTTCAGAGTCAGCCGACAAGGAGATGCTCGATTGGTGAGCGTAACTTATCGACCCTATTTTTTACGGGATAAGTTTAGATTTCTTGACCCGGCTTTGAAAGGCATTAGATTCATTGGAACGCGACGCCCGGGACCTGCTTCCGGCATGGTCGGGTGGCACGCCATGAACATGATTGCGCATCTATTTAAATCCTCACTGGGCAAGAAGTACATCATGGCGATCACAGGCTTTTTCATGTTCCTGTTCGTGATTGCGCATTTGGTTGGGAATTTGCAGATATTCCTGGGGCCGGAAGTGATCAACCGCTACGGGAACTTCCTTCAAACGAATCTCGAACTGGTTTGGCCGGCCCGCTTGATTCTACTGACTTTCCTGGTCTTGCACATTTGGTCGGCGTCGAAACTTTCTATCGAGAACAAGGCAGCGCGCCCCGAAGGCTATGCCGTCTATCAACCCATTGGCTCAGCCTACGCATCCAGGACGATGTTCATGAGCGGCATAATTGCCTTTTTCTTTATCGTTTATCATCTGCTTCATTACACAGCCGAGGTGAAGTACGTGAACCTGACGGGGCAAAATTTTGCCACCTTCATCGACGCTCAGGGGCGCCATGATATTTTCCGGATGATGGTGGTTGGCTTTAACAACGGCTGGGTCTGCGCGTTTTACATTGTGGGAGTGGGGCTGTTGTGCCTGCACTTGAGCCACGGCGCCAGCAGCATGTTCCAGTCGATGGGCTGGAATAGCGATGCCTATCGCCCATTCCTGGCCAATGCTGGCCGCATTCTGGCCCTGCTCATCTTTATTGGTTACGCCTCCATTCCCTTGTCCATCCTCTGCGGGTATGGAAGGCAGCATCTCAACCTGCCATGAACCTCGACGGCAAAATCCCTTCCGGCCCGCTCGCGCAAAAGTGGGACAAGCACAAGTTCGACCTGAAACTGGTCAACCCCGCCAACAAACGCAAATTCGACATCATCGTGGTGGGCACGGGGCTGGCCGGGGCTTCCGCGGCGGCGAGTCTCGCGGAGCTGGGTTACCAGGTGAAGTGCTTTTGCTTCCAGGACAGCCCGCGGCGGGCCCACAGCATTGCCGCCCAGGGAGGCATCAACGCTGCAAAGAACTACGCCAACGACAGCGACAGCGTCTATCGGCTCTTTTACGACACGATAAAGGGCGGTGATTTTCGCTCGCGCGAGGCCAACGTCTATCGGTTGGCCCAGGTGAGCGTGAACATTATCGACCAATGCGTTGCCCAGGGGGTGCCTTTCGCTCGCGAATACGGCGGGTTGCTGACCAACCGCTCGTTTGGCGGGGCGCAGGTATCGCGGACCTTTTATGCCCGTGGCCAGACGGGCCAGCAATTGCTCCTGGGTGCTTACCAGGCCCTTTGCCGGCAGATCGGGCTTGGGACAGTGAAGATGTTTCCGCGGACCGAGATGCTGGATTTGGTGGTGATTAATGGGCACGCCAAGGGGATTGTCGCGCGCGACCTGATCACTGGGGAAATTTCATCGCATGCCGGGGATGCCGTAGTGCTGGCCACGGGCGGTTATGGGAATGTCTTTTTTCTCTCGACCAACGCGAAAGGCTGCAATGTCACGGCCAACTGGAGGGCGTGCAAGAAGGGGGCGTTCTTTGCAAACCCATGTTACACCCAGATTCATCCCACTTGCATTCCCGTGAGCGGCGAGCACCAGTCCAAGCTGACCCTGATGTCTGAGTCACTCCGCAACGATGGACGCGTTTGGGTGCCCAAGCGAAAGGAAGACCGCGCCAAGCCGCCTGGCGCCATCCCTGAACAGGACCGCGATTATTACTTGGAACGCAAATACCCCAGTTTCGGCAACCTGGCGCCGAGGGACATCTCTTCGCGGGCGGCCAAAGAAGTGTGTGATGAAGGCCGGGGCGTGGGTCCGGGTGGGCTGGGGGTTTACCTGGATTTTGCCGATGCCATTCGGCGGCTGGGGGCGCCGGTCATCCGCGAGCGCTACGGGAACCTGTTCGACATGTACGAAAAGATAACCGGTGAAAATGCCTATGATGTCCCGATGCGCATATTCCCGGCGGTCCATTACGCGATGGGCGGTCTGTGGGTCGATTATGATCTGATGAGCAATTTGCCCGGCCTGTTTGTGTTGGGAGAGGCGAATTTCTCCGATCACGGGGCCAATCGCCTCGGGGCCAGCGCCCTGATGCAAGGACTGGCTGACGGCTATTTCGTCCTGCCATACACAATTGGGAATTATTTCGTCACCTCCAAGCAACCCAAACCTGCGACCAGCCATCCGGAATTCAAAAAGGCTGAGGAAGGCGCTCAGGGGCTGACCCGCAGATTGCTCTCGATTAAAGGCAAGCGTTCCCCCACATCGTTGCACCGGGAGCTGGGCCGGCTGCTGTGGGAAAAATGCGGCATGGCGCGCAATGAAGCCGGATTGAAAGAGGCCCTCAAGCGCATCCCGGAATTGCGGGCCGAATTCTGGTCGAACGTGAATGTGACCGGCGAGAACGGGGAGTTAAACCAGAGCCTCGAATATGCCGGGCGCGTGGCGGATTTTATGGAATTCGCCGAACTGCTCTGCCTCGACGCGCTGCACCGGCGCGAATCCTGCGGCGGGCATTTCCGCCAGGAGTTCCAGACCCCTGACGGCGAGGCGCTGCGTGATGACGAGCATTTCGCTTACGTCGCGGCCTGGGAACATCAAGGACCGGACAAGCCGCCTTTGCTCCATAAGGAACCGCTCGCCTATGAAGAAGCCCACATGAGCACCCGGAGCTATAAATGAACCTGACGTTACGAATTTGGCGGCAAAAAAATGGCCAGGCGCTGGGCCGATTCGAGACCTATCAGGCCAAGGATGTCCTGGAGGACATGTCATTCCTGGAAATGCTCGATGTGGTCAACGAGGGTTTGATCGAGTCGGGCCAGGAGCCAATCGCATTTGATTCGGATTGCCGCGAAGGCATCTGCGGGATGTGTTCGCTGGTCATCAACGGCGTCCCTCACGGGGGACATAAGGGCACCGCCACCTGCCAGTTGCACATGCGCCACTTCAAAGACGGGCAGACCATCACCATCGAGCCCTGGCGCGCCAAGGCCTTTCCCGTCATCAAAGACCTCGTCACCAACCGCCGCGCCCTGGACCGAATCATCCAGGCCGGCGGCTTTGTGTCCGTCAGCACGGGGGGCACCCCGGATGCCAATGCGATTCCCGTCGCCAAGAACACAGCCGACCGCTCGATGGATGCGGCTGCCTGCATCGGCTGCGGGGCCTGTGTGGCGGTTTGCAAGAACGCTTCGGCGATGCTCTTCGTGGCTGCCAAGGTTTCTCATTTGAATCTGCTGCCCCAGGGAAAAGCCGAGAAAGACCGGCGCGCCCTCAACATGGTCCGGCAAATGGATGCCGAGGGATTTGGCAATTGCACCGTGACGGGTTCGTGCGAAGCGGTTTGCCCGAAGGAAATCAGCTTGAGCTTTATTGCGAAGCTCAACCGGGATTACGGCATCGCCACTCTGAAGGGGAAGTAAAAACGCGGGTCCGCCGGTCGATCAGCCGCAAGAGAACGCAAAGAACGCAAAGATTAACCCTGTGAACGGACTGGGTTCCTCCGTTTGAACTGTTTCAACGCTCATTTTTTCCAACATTGCTGCGCCCTCTACGGGCGCACCCCATTTCACCCCAGTTGCATCCCGGCCAATTTCGCCCAATTTAAACTGGAATTGTGTTCGCTGCCTGGGGATGGAAAAGCTTGTCGCTTGCCAGACTTGCGGTTTGGTCCAGCGGGTGCAGCCGGTGCCGGACGGTTCGGTTGCCCGCTGCGCGCGCTGCAACTTTGTTTTGGTCCATCGCCGGCGGTATAGCCGGATGCGCACGCTGGTTTTTTCGCTGGCGGCGCTGCTGCTTTATTTCCCATCGAATTTTTATCCGCTGATTACCGCGGAGTATCACGGGATGCATTCCCAAACAACCATCTTCCAGGCCATCCGTTCCCTGTTCAGCTATCAGGAGTATGGGATAGGGACGCTGGTCTTCTTTACGAGCATTTTATCGCCGGCCCTGAAGATTCTGGGCCTGCTGTTCATCTGTGTGACGCTGGATTGGCAGCGGTGGAAAAAGGCGCGGACGTGGATTTACCAGGTCATCCGGATCATCGATCCGTGGAACATGCTCGAGGTGTTTCTCCTCGCGATAGCGGTGTCGATGATCGAGATGGGCCGGGTCGCTACGGTGCATCCGGGCCGGGGCGTGTTCTCCTTCACTGCGGTGGTGGCGTTGACCCTGCTGGCGACCCTGAGTTTCGACCCGCGGTTGCTTTGGGACACACCGGAGGAGAAGAGGCGCTATGAATAAAACCCACGACAGAGCGGGCGAGGTCGAGAGCGTGCCGGAAGCGAAGGTGAAGAAGAGCCGCTCTGTTTGGCTGCTCTGGCTTATTCCGCTGGGGGCGGCGGCTTTGTGCGTGTGGTTTGTTTACCACGATTTCATCGCTTCGGGTCCGCTCATTACCATCTATTTTCAAAGTGCGGAAGGCCTTGAAGCGGGGAATACGCCGGTCAAATTTCGCGGAGCTGAGGTGGGTGAGGTGAATACCATCGAGCTGAGGAAAGGCGATGCGCAGGTAAAAGTCACAGCCCGGCTGGTGACCTCGGCAAAAGACCTGGCCCGCGCGGGCGCAATCTTCTGGATCGTTCGCCCCGAGGTAAAGCTCGGCTCGATCAGCGGCCTGCGCACGATCATTTCGGGTGAATACATCACCGTGCAACCCGGAACCGGCGCTCCAACCAATACGTTTGTCGCTTCGGAGAAAGCGCCTGTCCCGCCCGAACCTCAAGCACTGCGCATTACGCTGGTGTCGCCTGATTTGGACTCGGTGCGCGAGCAGACGCCGGTTTTCTATCGCGGCATCCAGGTCGGCGAGGTCCTGGGCTATCAACTCGGCGACACGGGCGATGAAGTAGTCATCCGGGCCCGGATTCGGCCCGAATATGCGCCGCTGGTCCGGCTCAATTCCAAGTTCTGGAATGCAGGCGGGATTAATGTGCATTTCGGTTTGCTGCGTGGCGCCGAGATCAGCGCCGAATCGCCCCAGACGCTGCTGAGCGGGGGAATCGAATTTGCCACTCCGCCCGAGGTTCAGAGGCAGGCACCCAACGGCACCACGTTTGTATTGTATGAAAAGCCGGAGGATATTTGGAAACGCTGGGCGCCAAACATCCCGCTCAAACTCCCCGCCCAAGCGCCGCCCACCGTAACGCCGACTCAGTTCAAATAGACTACTAGCGAGGCAGAGCCTCAGACCGACGAGATGTAGTTAAAGTTCGAATGGTTCCGGTCGGTGCAGGCGCGACACCCGGAGGTGCCGGCATTTTAGCCTCAACAAGGAGGCGGTTTCTCCGTATAGGAGTAACAAACGCCC
>DASYZB010000062.1 GCA_035946615.1 Verrucomicrobiia bacterium | reverse complement strand
AGCGAAGGCCAGCGCGAAGCGTTTGGATCTCAGTTCCGCCTACCGCCCTCCAGCGTGCAATCATACCGTTCCAACCGCCTTCATTCTAAAAGCTCCTTCCCCTTCTACCCAAACTCAGCCACTAAATTCCCCGAATATCCTCTGTTTGTAGTCTATCCCACGGTCCTTTCATTATCTGGCCGATGATGCCGTGGCGAAGGGGTTTCCCATAGTTAGTTGGTTTGGCTCCCCCATTGACGCGGCTCAAGTTGGGCGGCGCAGCCCAACTCCACGCCCCTCCCACACCC
This sequence comes from Verrucomicrobiia bacterium, assembly GCA_035946615.1. Lineage (NCBI taxonomy): Bacteria > Pseudomonadati > Verrucomicrobiota > Verrucomicrobiia > Verrucomicrobiia bacterium. The sequence goes on along the minus strand of DASYZB010000062.1, from coordinate 57,241 downwards.
CTCAAGAGCTCAAGCCGCCACCAACTCGGCTTTGATTTTCCCCCCCAGGCCGCGGCCCGCTTTTTCCAGGGTGGTCATCCCCCCTGTCTGCTGTCCCCATTCCCACCCTCCTTCTTCTTCGCCTCCTCCGCCAATCTCGCCTTCTCCGCTTCATACCTCTTGCGCATCGACGCCTGCTCATCCAAAAACGCCTGCGCCATCGCCTTCGGCATATACCGCCGGAATGTCTCAGTGAAATCCTCCGCCATATATCCCTTTGCCGAAACTTCCCCAATCCATATCGTCCGCGGCCGCACTCCATACGGATTCAACTGCTGCGACAGCCACCGCTCCGTCACTTCCTTTCCCCGCCGCATCACCACCCACGGACGGTCCTCGCTCCGGTTCAGCCCTGCCACGATGTCCCTGCTGAACATCCTCACCCCGCCGCTGCTTTTCATCCACTGGTTGTTCTCATCACTCTCCTGCTGCAACAGCAGAACCCAGATGTCCAGCAACAGTGTTCCAATCGGGCTCTCCTCTTGCGCCCCCACCGTTAATGCCACCGCCGCCTGCCGCGCCTTCTCCGCCCAGTCTCCCCCAGCCAGGTCCGCTATCGCCAGCAGCGGCTCCCAAATGTCCGCCGCGCGGTCGTTCAAATCCTCCGGCAACTCCGGTTGCGCCTTCGCTATCTCCTGCGCGTGGTCCGCCACAAACCGCGCGCACTTCCGTCTCAAATCCTTCCCGTCCAGGTTCCTCATCCGCTCGCACTTCTCCTTCGACGTCTTACGGTCCATCCGTATAATAATGCACCGGTCCGCCAGCGTCTCAGGCAGATGTTTGATCGTCGCTATCACCTTCGGACACCAGCTCGAAAAACGCCCCAGCTCCAGCCCGTTCCCCTGCCCCTTGCCATTTGCCTCTTTCGCCTGGGCGCTTTCCTTCTTGGCACCTCCCGCATTTGCCTTCGGCGTCATCCGGATCACATACGCCGTTCTCTTCTTGTAGCCCGAATTCAATATCCCCTTCAGTTCCCGGTTCCGGTGCAGCACCGTGTCCCACTCATCGATCAGCAACGTCGGCTTCTTGTCCTCGATCACCCGGTAAAACGCCGGCGAACTGATGTTCGACGCCACAATTGGCCGGTTCACCAATTCGCATAAGCCCGTCAGCAACGTCGTCTTCCCGCACCGCTTCTCCGGCGATTCAATCCCAATGTAAGTCGCCACAGGCCGCAACTCGAACGCATAGGTGTGTGCTATCCACAGCGCCAAGGTCTCCGCGCTCCATTGCGCCAGGACCACATACCGCTTGAGCCAGAGCGTCAATTCATTCAGCAACTCCTTCCCATCCACCGGCTCATCCCAAGGCTCCACCGCAACACCTTCCTCCCATAAATACAGGTCCTCGGCCGCCCCCGTCCCGTTCCCTATCGCCTTCCCAAACGCCGCGGCCTTGGCAAACACCCCGTCGCCCTCCTCGCCCGGCCCCATCTCCGCCTCCCGCTCCTCGCTCCCAATCTCAGCCGCGCCCTCCGAACCCGGACCCGCGCTCTCCGCCGCCTGCGCTCCACCTCCCTGCCCTTTCAAGCCGCCGCCTGAACCGTTGCCCGCCTGTTCCGCCCCAGAACCTTTGCCTTTCACTGTCCCGTCCTTGGACGCTTCCTGTCCACTTCCGTTACCCTCCGGCCCTGGATGTGCCACATCCGCCTTGCTTTTATCCTGGGGCTCCTCTGCTTCTCTTCGCTCGCTTTCATCATTATTCATACTTCATTTCCTTCCAATTATCCGCCTCTCATCAGAAACGATTAACATTTCCGAACCCACTCCACCCGCAGTAAAGCACCTTCTAGGCCCAATTCCCCTCCTCGTGTGCCGCAGGCGTCCTCGCCTGCGAGATCACCGGGCGTCTTGCCCGGTTTTTTCCCCCTACCAGCGTCTCGAAATCTCGAAATTGACGGATGCCTGACGGATAATTGACGGGAAATTGACGGATCTTTTTGAAAAAAATGCCCATCTTTCTGTGTTCCTGACGGGTTGACGGCAAAACAAGGGGGTGAGGGTGTGTCCCCCCTGTTTTACCGCCCCCTGTTCCCCTCTTCTATACTCAATACGCCATGGCCATCGGCTATTGGCTATCGGTGGCTACTGGCGATTCGTCACGTTGGCTCTCGCTGCTCTTCCTCAAAAAAACCGGAGTCAACCGGAGCCAACCGCACTCAACCGGACCTATTTCAGTTTTCCTTCGCGGCATTCTGCAGTTTTCCCCTTGCCCCCATTAAGCCAAATTAAGCCAGATTAAACCAAATTAAGGTAAATTAAGCTACGAAATGCACCGCAGCGGCGGTGGCGCCCCCAAACCCCAATCGGTGGTCTCCTTTCTAAAAATTCAATGTCAAACTTCGTACTCCCTCCCTCCGCGCCTGGAAAAAATTGCGGTAAATTGCGCTTGGTTGCGCCAAATTGCGCTTCCCTCATTTTGCCCCACAACTTTAACTCCCTTAAAAGGGGTGAGCCCTCTGCCGCTTGCTCGGCGCCTTGGTAACCGTAGTAGCGAAATTATCAACCCGCACAGGCGCCGAGGCATTGAGAAAACCAAACCACCGAAAGCGGCTTCGCGCAGTCTTCTCTGAGCCTCAGTGCCTGTGGTTAACCTGCAAGCTTAATCCCGTTGCAACTGGTCGTAGATAGCGGTTAGGCCGCTAACATGCTGGATCGAGGCGATGATCGCATCGTGAGCGGTCGAACCCGCCGTGCCCTGCAAGCTCACCGTTCCGTTCCTGACCATGATGGTCACATTCTCCAGCCCCGCTGAGGGGACATCATCCTCTTGCAACTGGCGGGCAATCCGTTTGGCTGCCAAGACGTCGTCGCTCGACCAAGGCTGCACCTTGAGCTTGGGATACTGGGGAATAATCACCGGCGTTGGAACGGTCACCACCGGTGCTGGGGTTGCCACCACTGGCGGAGGAGTTGCATAAACCGGCACTGTCGAGGGTTGCGCGCCCAGCACTCCTGGCGAAGGGAGAGTCACCTTCAAATTGTCCTTTACCGCCACCACACCGGCGGTATCGCGCACCAGCGAATCGATTCGTTGGCGGTCCGCTTCGGTAGGCACCTTCCCGTCGAGGGTGACAATGCCGTCGTGGACGTTGACGTGAACATGACGTTCGTTAAGAACGGCTCGCAAACTCCCCTCCAACCCTTTGTCCGCTTCGTGGTTGTCGGCCGCGCAAACGGTCGCAAAGAGCAGAAACGAAGCAATCGTGAACATTCCGAGGATTTTCATACAACAGACTCCTTTCTCCTTGTTTGGAATAACCTCGGTCCCCCCCGGCCAGATTGCAGTGGGGTTTATTACCTACTCAGCGCGCCAGTTCGGCAATTTCAGCCACACTGGCCGTCCCGGTTGTCCCGAGCTTGTGAATGACAATGGAGGCAGCCGCGTTGGCCAGTTCCATAGCTTCGTTCACAGTCGCGCCAGCCGCCAGGGCCGTTGTCAGGTTGGCAGAGACGGCATCACCCGCCCCTACAATGTCAATCGGCCCGCGAGTCGCCAGGGCCGGGACATGGTCCAACCTGCCTCCAGGCGCCGCCCCAAGAATGCCGCGTTCGGATAAGGTAATAAAAACCGGGCGTTGGTTCTTTCTGGCGAGAGCCAGCGCGGTTTGTTTAATGTCATCAAACGCGCTCACCCCAAGCCGCCGAAGTTCCTCCCCCTCCCCTTCCGACTCGCCGCGCTGTCGCGCCGTCGCAGCGGGAGGGCAGAGGGCTCCCTCTGCGTGTAGTCCATCCCGCGGTCCTTCCGGTTGTAGCACACGACTTCTCTGTAATTCCTCCGCATTCATTTTGAAGATAACCGGCGGGAATCCGGCCAACCCGCGGCGGCCGTCCGCAAGCACCGGAAGGCCGGGGTTTTTTGCCGCAAACTCATCGAGCGCCTTGAGCACTCGTGTCGTCACCACCCCCGTTTGCGGGAGATCGACCTGGTCCAAAACGATGAGGGCATCGATGGAACCGCTCAGTCCGAGCAACCGCCTGGCCAATTCCTCCTCGATGGCCGGGGGCGTAGGCGTCCAATTCTTTGAATCGAGGCGGTTCAATTCCACAGGCGCTTTGCCTGCGGCAACCACCAGGGGTTTGCAATACGTGAAGGTGCGGCGTTGGTTGGTTTTGATGAAGAAATCGAGCCGCACCCCGGGCCTGCTTTCGAGCGCGCGCCGCAACTCGAACCCCTCGCCGTCATCCCCGGCAAACCCAATGGGGTGTATCGTCCCGATACCCTGCGCCACCAGGTTGTTCAGGATCGTTCCAGCCCCGCCAGGCTGCGCCCGCACATTCACCACATTATGAACTGGCAGACCCGTCTCGATTGAAACCTCCTCTCGGGTTGGATCAATCTCGAGGTAGCGGTCCAGGCAGAAATCCCCCAGGACCCCAACGCGCAACCGCGGATACACTCCAGTAATGGCATGAAAGCGCGCGAGGTCCATCCGGTCAACGTTTCACTTTGTTGGGCTGGATTCCAGCCGCTGAAGCAGATGATGCAGAAAGGCGGCGTTGTCGCATTGGCTGTACACCATCGCGCCGCCCATGCGGGAAAAGCTCTTACAGAAGCGCAAATAATAAGCTGGATTATCCTTTGGCGGCTCGCCTTTGGACCAATCCCAACGACCCCCGTCCTGGATGTCCACCACGTAGATGGTGTGACCCTGAACGATGGGCCGCTCCGCCTGGAGCCGCAAATTATTGACCACGCTCAAGCTCTTTTCAAAGACCTGCGGCGCCATGATGGCCGAGCCGACGCAAAGCACCACGCCGTTGTCGAGTCCTTCGACGGCCTGGCCAAAGAGGAGGAAGTCGGTTTGCGCCGCGCGGCCAATAGCTGCGCCATTGAACATGGGGTGTGTGGAAAAAATGTCGTAACCAATTCCCGGATGCGCCGTGAGCGGGTCATTCGTGGAAAAAGCCCGCGCAAGGATTGAGTTCTCCTTCCAGGGATGCTTCACCTCGATCCGTCCCGCAGGCAAATGATGGGTGAGCATGGCCTGGAGCAGCTCAGCGCGAGCAGGGGCCAGCGGATGCGATGGCTCGGCACGCAAAATCGCAGCGAGCGATTCGATCGTTGGCAGGGTAACGCCATCCTCGACAATAAAGCGGCCCAGGCTGCGTCCATAACCCTCTTCGCGCAACCCCCCAACTAACAGAGCGAGGTGGATGCAGCGCCCCGTTTCGTCCCAAGTCCCAAATGAACCTGTCGCGACGTTTTGGCGCACGTTTTCCTCCGTTCGTCCTTGAAAAGCCAATTCCCAATCGTGAATTGTTCCGGCCCCGTTGGTGGCCAGGTGAGTGACCCAACCCCCCTCGATGAGCCGATTGACGATCTGCATGGCCCCATTCTTGATGAGATGCGCGCCGTAAAGGAGCATCACACTGGCGCCCACGGCTCGCGCGGTGAGGACCCGGCTCGCGCACTCCTGGATGGTATCAAGTACTTCAGCCGGACAGGCCCGCAGCGCGCCGTCCGGATTGACAAGCACGTCGGCTATTGAGCTCAGGCTCCGGCGTGTTGCCAGCGGATAAACCTTCACCTTCATTAAATCCAGTGGTTTCGGATAATCTCTCATCAGGATGGGCCCTTGGGATTACTGATATCTGGAAAGACGTTGCGCATCGCGGTATGAATAAATGGCCCTCATGATGCGCGCAAACACTTTCCGGTTGCCCCGGCAAGCCCCTTGCCGGAACATCGCCACATTACGACACAACCTTATCAAACCACGAACCAATTTGGCGGCAGGGTCGAGTTCAGCTCGGGCTTTGCCCCAAGGCCTTGCATCAGCCACATCCTGTTTGATTTCGATGGCACTCTCTCTTTGATCCGCGAGGGTTGGCCCGAGGTAATGGCGCCGATGTTTGCTGAGTTTCTGCCGGCAATCCCAGGCGAGAGCGAGCAGGCTCGCCGCCGGCTTTGCAACGAGGATATCATGCGCCTCAACGGCAAGCAAACCATCTACCAGATGATCCAATTGGCCGAGCGGATTAAAGAGCGGGGCGGCGCGCCGCGGGACCCCCTTTGGTACAAGCACGAATACCTTCGCCGGTTGGACGAGCGGATTCGCCACCGGCTCGAGGGCCTGCGCAACGGTGCGATTAAACCGGACGATCTGCTGGTTTATGGAGCCGGTCCCTTTTTGGAACTGCTCCGGCGCGGCGGATTTCATCTTTATCTGGCCAGCGGCACCGATGAGATATTTGTGAAACAAGAGGCTGAGCTGCTGGGCCTGGGGCCTTTCTTTGGACCGCACATCTACGGCGCGCTGGATGATTACAAGCAATTCTCGAAACAAAAGGTCATTCGGCGCATTTTACGCGATAACCAAATCGATGGGGGTCAATTGGTTTCCTTTGGCGATGGGTATGTTGAAATCCAAAACACAAAAGAAGCCGGGGGCCTGGCCATCGCCGTTGCCAGCGATGAAGCCCACAATGGCTCTGGCAGGTTCGATGAATGGAAATATCGCCGCCTCTTAGGAGTCGGAGCCGATGTGGTCATCCCGGATTTCCGCGATGCGGAAGCGTTGCTGAAGGAAATCGTGGGCCATGCCCCTATACCAATTTCTTCAGCTTCGGGTCCTGGGCCAGTTTCTTGACCAATTCTTTCACCTTTTGAGCTTGGGTCTTGTGCGCCAGGAGCGTGGCGTCATCGGTCTGGACCAGGATTGAATCCCGCAAACCGACTACGGCAATTGGGGTGCGCCGCTCTTTGCTGCGCGCATCAAAGATGATGTTTCGAGCGCCGTCCACATGGATGAACTCGCCCACGGCGCAATTGCCTTCCGGGTCGGCTTTCAGATGCCGCCCCAGAGCAGTCCATGACCCAAGGTCATCCCACTCGAAGGCGCCGTCGGCCACGACGACATTCTGGGCGTGCTCCATCAGCGCATAATCAATCGAGATTCTCTTAAGGCCAGGGTAATCCTTGGCCAAGGCGCTTTTGAGTTTTGCGGGGGTTGCGGCAAGCTTGAACCAGCGCTGGCAGGCGGCGTACATCTCGGGCTGGTGCTTTTGCAACCCCTCAGTAATGGTGACAAAGGACCAGAGGAACATCCCGGCATTCCAGCGATACCGGCCACTGTTGACATACTCGAGGGCTTTGTCAAAGTGCGGCTTTTCCACGAATTGTTCGGCGCGGAAGAATTGGGTTTTATAGCCCTTGACACCCTGAGGCGGCGGCAAGGCTTCGCCGACCCGGATGTAGCCGTAACCGGTAGCCGGCTCGGTCGGCTGGATGCCTATCGTGACAATGGCCTGGCCTCGGCCGGCCAAATCAAAGGCATCGGACAGAACCTGCTGGAATTTCTTCTGCTCCGGAATGACGTGGTCGGCAGGCAGAACGGCCATCACCCCGGTGGTCGAGCGCGCGCCCACTAATGCGGCGCCCAGCGTGACAGCGGCGGTGGTGTCGCGGCCTACCGGCTCGGCAATCACATTTTCCTTGGGCAGTTTTGGCAACTGCTTTCGCGCTTCCGGCGCCTGCGTCTCGTTGGTAATCACGAACACGTTGCGCAGGGGGATAATGGGCAGCACCCGCTCGACGGCCTGCTGAAGGAAGGAACCCCCTCCCAGCAATGATAAAAGCTGCTTGGGTGTCTTCTCCCGGCTTACGGGCCAAAACCGCTCGCCTTTTCCCCCGGCCATAATAATTGCAAAGCGATCCGTTGTGTTGATCTTGCCTTTCATGAATTCTTGACCCCTTCCATCAAGGATTTTACAAACGCGGCTGTGCGCTCGACCAGATTAAACGCACTGCCATGCAGCGCGATCTGGTTGACAATAGCGCTGCCGACCACTACCGCCTGCGCGTTCTGCGCCACCAGGCGCGCCTGGTCCGGCGTCGAGATGCCAAATCCCACCGCAATGGGTAAATGGGTGTGCGCGCGGATTTTGGCCGTCATTTGTGCAATGCTCTCGGCTACTTTGGCCTGCATTCCGGTGACGCCTTCGCGCGAGACGTAATAAATGAAGCCTCGCCCCCGTTTAACGATGAGAGCGATGCGCTCATCGGGGGTTGTGGGGGCAACCAGATAGATGTTGGACAAGCCATGGCGCTGCATCAGAGCCTCATAATTATTGCTCTCTTCCGGCGGCAAATCCAGGACCAGCATACCGTCCACACCCGCTCTGGCGGCATCATGGATAAACCGCTCGATGCCATGACGGTGTACCAGGTTGAAATAGATATAGAGCACGATGGGGATGGCGGACTCCTTCCGAATTTGACCCACCAGTTCCAGGACCTTTGGAGGCGTGGTGCCGGATGCCAGCCCGCGCTGGGCCGCCAGTTGGTTCACCAATCCATCGGCCAATGGATCGCTGAAGGGGACACCCAGTTCGAGAACATCCACCCCAAGCCGATCAAACGCCAGCCCCAGTTGGCGCGTCGATTCGAGGTCGGGGTCCCCTGCCCCGATATAGACAATAAATCCCTTTTGCCCTGACTTTTCGAGCCGGGCGAATCGTTCCTCAATGCGATTCATGCCCGCGAAGTTTCAGGGTTCAGCTTATGTGTTTCAAGCGGGAAAGGGTCCCGACTTCTCAGTGCCCGAACCTTTGTGCGATGAATGCCAGACCAGGCGGAGGCCCTCGAGCGTCAACTCCGGTTCGACGGCGCTGATTTCCGGCATGCGCGAGGCCATGAGGCACCCATAACCGCCTGTCGCAACGACGGGCAGCCGCGGCGCCTTCAGTTCGCGCCTGAGTTCCCGGATTAATTCCCGGACCAGGCCGCGGTAGCCGTGAACGGCCCCAATGAGCATTGCTTCCTTGGTGCTCTTGCCGATAACTGGCTCAATCTCGCGGATTTCGATTCGCGGCAGCAGGGCTGTTTTTTCATGCAAGTACTCGGTCATCGCCGCCAAGCCCGGCGCGATGATGCCCCCGGCGTAATTGCCGGCCCGGTCCACCACATCGAATGTAACCGCCGTCCCGAAGTCCACCACAATCACGGGGGCCCCGAAGCGGTGGTGGGCGGCCACGGCATTGGCAAGGCGGTCCGGGCCGATGGTGTGAGGTTGAGGGTAATCGATTCCAATGCCGGCCAGGGTTTTTTCTGTCAGCTCCAATGCTTCAACGCCCCACGTCCGCTTAAGCATCCGCGCGGCGAGCGGCGTGGCCCGCGGCACAACGCTGCACAAGGCCGCCCCGCTAAATTGCGTGGCGCCGGCAAATCGGGCTGCGGCTTTAACGGCAGGCCCTTGAAACCAGTCTGCGGTCGATATAGTGGCTTGCTTAATCACCCGCTCGCCGTTGGCCAGGCCCAGGTGGGTATGAGTATTGCCAATGTCGAGCAGAAACAGCATGGGGCCGGTTGCTTTCACGCCTCGAGCGTCACGTCTCCTCCCACGACTCGCTCGAGGTGGCCGTGCTCGCTGCGCAGCAGCAGCTCGCCATCTTCTCCAAGCGATTCGGCCCGCCCGTGCAGTTGGCGCTGCCCGCTTCGAATGGTGACCTGCCGGCCTATGGTGCTACAGCAGGCCTCCCACTCATCGGCCACCTTGGCGAAGGCTCCCGAAACAACGCGCTCGTAATCGCTATCCAGCTCTCGCAGGATGGCCACCGCCAGTTCCGCCCGATCTATCGCGCTGCCCAACTCTGCCTTGAGCGACGTTGCACGGCTGCTCAGGTCCTTGGGGAAACCCTCCGTATCCACATTAACATCGACACCGATTCCCAGGATTAGGTAATTGACTCGATCGACTTCCGCGTTGAGTTCGGTAAGGATTCCGGCGACCTTTTTGCCTCCCAGGAGAATGTCGTTGGGCCATTTGACCTGAGGGTTGAGCCCGGTTTGCGCGACAATGGCTCGCCTCAGAGCCGTGGCGGAGGCCACTGTCAAGCGGGTGGCTTCCTGGGGGCGCAAGGCTGGCGTGAGCAGAATCGAAAACCACAGACCCTGACCGGCGGGGGACATCCATTTTCGTCCCAGCCGCCCGCGGCCTTTGGTCTGCGTCTCGGCGAAGACGGCGACGCCTTCCTTGACACCATCACGGGCGAGCTTGTCCACGACATCGTTTGTGGAAGTCGTTTTCTGGAAGACATAAATCTCGCGCCCGATCACGCGCACTGAACCCAGCCGCGCGGTTAAATCGTCCGCGTGCAACAGGTCGGGAGCGCTCAGGAGCCGGTAACCCTGGTGCGGGCTGGCTTCGATTTCATAACCCAAGCCGCGCAAGGCCTCGATGCGCGCCCAAACCGCAGCGCGGCTGACGCGCAGTTTCTGCGACAATTCGGTTCCGGAAACCGCCTCCCGCTCGCCGCGGCGCAGGGCATGAAGAATCTGAGCATCGAGGGACATGGCTCAACCTTTCAGTGGTCCGGACTCAAAGTCCAATCCAATGTCCACAGCCCGGGCCGAATGTGTCAATGCGCCGATCGAGATGAAATCGACGCCAGCCTCCGCAATAGCCCGAACGCTGGCAAGGGTGACTCCCCCGCTGGCCTCGGTTTGCGCGCAGCCTCTGCATTTCTGGACTGCCAGCCGGAGTTGGACCAGGTTCATATTATCCAGCAGGATGAGGCGCGCCCCAGCCTCGAGCGCTTGCTCGACCTGTTCGAGGGTGTCGGTTTCCACCTCGATCTGGAGCTGCGGATAAGAAGTCCGCGCGCGTTGCACTGCGGCGGCAATGGGGTTGGGCAACTCACCCGCCAATGCGGCCAAATGGTTGTCCTTGATCAAGACCATATCATAGAGCCCCAATCGATGGTTGCGCCCGCCGCCGCAACCCACGGCGTACTTCTCGAGGCGGCGCCAGCCCGGAGTGGTCTTGCGCGTATCCAGGATTTGGGCGGAGGTTCCTTTGAGTTGCTCGACGAACTGGGCCGTCAAGGTCGCAATGCCGGAGAGCCATTGCACAAAGTTCAAGGCGATACGTTCGGCGCTCAACAGCGGTTGGGCCGGCCCGGAGAGACGCAAAATCGATTCTCCGGCATCGAGTCGCTGGGCATCCTGTGCCTGGCGTTCCAGGAACACGGCTGGGGAAAGATGGCGAAAAGCCGCTTCGGCCAGAGGCAGACCAGCCAATACCAAAGGCTCACGCGCGCGCAACACGGCGCGCGCAATGGTATTCTCGGCAACGGTTGCCAGTGTCGTGACATCCCCTTCGCCGATGTCCTCGCTCAAGGCGAGTTCGACAGCGGAGTGAATCTCTTGGTCAGTGAGCGCGTTGACACGCACAAAACGAAACTGTCACGTTAAAACCACCAGGCAACTCCAACGAGCAACGTGCTATTGTTGACCCCAAGGTTGGGGGATTCCATGCCTGCATTGGACAGGTGCATCATGCGGTATTGGGCGGTCAGCGCGGCGTGATCGCACAAAAACCAATGGACCCCTGCGCCGAATTGGAGATTGAATTCAAATGATGTGCTTAAATCGCCGTTGCGGATGTCTGTCCCGCTGACGCCCGCCCCGATGTTGACGAAAGGGACCAACCGCGTTCCGGTGGCGAAATCGTAGCGCAGGAGCGGGGCTGCCCCAAAAAGGTAGGCATGATTCGGATGAAACTGGAAACCGCCGAACACATCGGCCATCAGTTCCCAATTACCGCAATACCAATGGCCATTGCCGACCACATCCGTCAGCACCCATCCATAATCGACCGCGCCCAAAACCCAGTCGTGGTACTGGCGCGTGCCGAAGATAGCCATGCCCGCTCCAGCGCCGGATGACAACTCGAGTTCATGGGCGCCGCGGGTGAATCCCTCGCCGACCTCCCCCGCCCACAAAGAGGGCGCCGGAGTGGAAAGAGCTTGCTGCGCGCTTTCCTGCGCCAATGTGACCGGAGGGCCTGCGAGCACCAGGGCAGCCACCACCACAATAAGAACCAGCAGTGAAGATGTGCCAGGAGCCACTGGCCGCGGCTCACTGCAATAGCCGGTCTTTGTGTGGACAAGGTTTCCGCGCCATGGTTTGGCCATAACATGCATAGGTTTTCCACCGATGAAATTCCGTAGTTCGCCTAGTGTACTTGAGGATGGCTTTTTGGCAAATCCTCTTTGCGCCAAGGCTCTTTACGACCTTTACGACTGTCCGGGGAAAAATAATCTTGTAACATGCCGGTTTTCGCGTAGGAAAAGACTTATGTTGAAAAACGATTCCATCCGCGCCTCCTCCCTCACCCGTCGTCAGTTCCTTTATTATTCGGCTTTGGCTGCTGCCGGGGCCAGCACGTTGAGCGGCTACGCCAAACCACAGCCGCGCATGCTCAGCCCAGGGGACAAACTGCGCATCGCGTGCGTGGGCACGGGCGGCAAGGGCCGCAGCGACATCCAGCACTGCAGCCATGAAGAGATTGTTGCCTTGTGCGACGCCGATGAGCATATGGCCGCGCGGTCGCGGGAGGCCCATCCCAACGCCAAATTTTATTCCGACTGGCGGCAGATGCTTGATAAAGAGCACAAGAACATCGACGCCGTCACGGTATCGACACCCGACCATTGCCACGCCCTGGTTGCCTCGGCGGCCATTAAACTGGGCAAACATGTGTATTGCCAGAAGCCCTTGACGCAACGGGTCTATGAGGCGCGCTATTTGCGCAAACTGGCTAAAGAATATGGTGTCGTGACGCAAATGGGCAACCAAGGCAGTTCCGAAGACGGCTTGCGCCGGGCCGTGGAAGTGGTTCATGCGGGAGTGATCGGAAATGTGAAGCAGATCCATGTCTGGACCAACCGCCCGATTTGGCCGCAGGGAATACGCCGGCCAGAGGGGGAAGACCCCGTGCCGCCGAATTTGAAATGGGACTTGTGGCTGGGACCGGCGCCCGCGCGGCCATTCAAAGACGGGGTATATCATCCGTTTAAGTGGCGCGGCTGGTTCGATTTCGGCACCGGGGCAATGGGCGACATGGCCTGCCACACGGCGAATATGCCATTCCGCGCGGCCAAACTGGGTTACCCGCGTCTTATTGAGTTGGTCGATCATTCCGAGTTGAATCCGGACACTTACCCCAAGACGGCCAAAATCCGGTTTGTGTTTCCTCCTCGCGAAGGGCTGCCTGAAACGGAATTCTTCTGGTATGACGGCAATCCGCAGGACAAGACCTGCACCCCGCTGCGCCCCTCGCCAGAGTTGACCAGCAGCATTAAGGAAATGTTGGATAAAGTTCCCTCGAGCGGTTGCCTGCTCATCGGTGAGAAAGGCCAAATCTTTTCGCCCGACGATTACGGGGCGCGTTTCTTCATCAAGCTCAATGACGAAAAGGAATTTGTGAATGGCAACAATCATGAGGCGGCCAAAGCGGTCCCGGAGACACTGCCGCGCAATCACCTGGCCTCGGACGCCGATGCCAAGCAGCACCTCGAGTGGATCGAGGCCTGCAAAGGCGGCCCAACGCCCTACTCGAATTTCGAAATAGCGGGGTACCTTACCGAGATTATTCTCCTGGGATGCGTGGCGCTGCGAGTCGGCAAACAACTGGAATGGGACGGACCCAACATGCGCGCCACAAACGCGCCTGAAGCCGCCCAGTTCGTGACACGCCATTACAGGAAGGGTTTTAAGCTGGCCTGAGAAGGTGCGGTATCTTTGGTCACGGGACCTGCACCTCGCTTTGGAACTGGCGAAGCTTAGGGAAATCGCGTGTATTGTTAATTCATGGGGCTGCCTGTCATTGCGGTCGAGCAAATGCGGGACTGGGAAAGGGCCACCTGGGCCGCCGGCCAGACTGAGGCGGAGGTCATTCGCCGCGTGGGCCGGTGTGTGGCCCGGCGCGCACTGAGCCTGACCCGGCCGGCGGACTTGGTTTTGATCCTCGCCGGCAAAGGCCATAATGGGGAGGACGCCCGGGGGGCCCGCGAGCTTCTGGGCGAGAGGCGGGTGGATGTGCTCGAAGTGACGGAGCCTGCCGCCGACCTGCCAAAGCTGGATGCCCTGCTTTCCTTGAAGCCAGCGCTGGTCATTGATGGCCTTTTTGGAATTGGGATAAACCGCCCGCTCTCGGCTGAATGGATTGCCCTGATCCAGCGGGTGAACGAAGCCCGACGGCCTGTCCTGGCTGTGGATGTGCCTTCGGGGTTGGATGCCAATACCGGCCAACCGCATGGAGGAGCGGTACGGGCATCGGTGACGCTGACGGTTGGGGCACCCAAGGTGGGAATGCTGCAGGAATCGGCGTGGCCATTCGTGGGGCAACTCGAAGTGGCCCCCGACGTCGGCCTGGTCCCCTGCCCTCTTTCGGGCGAGCTGCAATGGACCTTGCCTGGAGACTTTGAGGCCTTCCCTCCGGCCCGCTCTGCGGCGACTCACAAAGGAAGCTACGGACATCTCCTCATTATTGCGGGCAGCATGGGCTACCATGGGGCGGCGGTGCTGGCTGCCCGGGGCGCCCAACGGGCGCAACCGGGGTTGATTACCCTCTACACGATGGAATCGGTATATCATTCTGTGGCCCCGCAATTGCAGGCCGTGATGGTGTCCCCATGGCGGATGGAGTCGAAATTGCCCAACTTTTGGGATGCGGTCCTGGTAGGCCCCGGGTTGGCGGCCACTGAGATGCCAGACCAATTGAAGACTCAGGTGCGCCATCTTTGGCGGGATTCGCCGGTGCCGGTGGTGGTGGATGCCAGCGCCCTAGACTGGCTGCCGATGGAATCCCCCCCCAAAACCGGCATCCGGGTTATCACTCCGCATCCGGGCGAAGCGGCGCGATTGATGCGAGCCACGCCGGCCCAAATGCAATCGAATCGGTTGCAGTCCCTGCGGAATGTGTCGAAGAGATTCGGCAACTCGTATGTGGTGCTCAAAGGCCATCAAACCCTCATTGGCCGCAGCGCCGGCGAGGTCTATGTGAATTGCTCCGGCAACCCGCATTTGGCGCAAGGCGGGAGCGGCGATGCGCTTTCGGGGTTTCTCGCGGGTTTGCTGGCCCAACCAGCGATGCAGGCGGACCCGTTGCAGACAATCCGCTATGCGGCATGGCAGCACGGCGCCACCGCCGACGCTCTGCAGGCCACAAGCCGCAATTGGGTCGTGGAAGATTTGGTGGCGGCTTTGGGGAGCCAGGCGCCGCGAGCGCACCCCTAAACTCGTCGTACTGGGAATTCCCTTCATCGCCCGGCTTGTCCCAAAGCCTTTTTTGGCCAATAAATAAGGGGATGCATCACATGGCACATGGAGACCCAACGTTTCAGGCCAGGTCGCGCACGACTTGGGAAGTCCTGAGGCGTGTTGCCCGCTATTTGCGTCCTTACAAACTGATGGCCGCCGGGAACATTGGTTGCGCGCTCCTTTCATTGGGCTTTGCGCTCGCCTATCCCAAGCTGACGCAATTTGTCATAGATGATGTCATCGGCCACAAGCGCATTAACCTCCTGATGCCGATGATGCTTGGGCTTCTGGGCGCATTTCTCTTGCGGGACCTTTTCAACAGCCTTCGTCTGTGGATCAACAACACATTCGAGCAGAATGTCATCTATGATATGCGCCGGGATGTGTATGCCCGCCTGCAGCGGCTGCCGGTTGGCTATTTCGACCAGCGCGCCTCGGGCGACCTCATGACACGCGTCATCGAGGATGTTAACTCCGTCGAGCGCGTGCTCATTGACGGGACGGAACAGGGAACGGTTGCGGTTCTGGCGATCATCGGGGTGGCGACGATCATGTTCACGACCAACTCGACGCTGGCGTGGGTGGCGTTGATTCCGCTGCCCTTGCTGAGCGCAGGCGCGCTCTGGTACACCCTGACAGCCCATCGCCGCTACCGCGCCCAACGGCTCGCAGCCAGCGCCATGAACGCGCTGCTAATGGATAATCTCCAAGGGGTCCGCCAGATCAAGGCCTTCCACCGGGAGGACCACGAGGATGCGCGGTTCGACCAGCGAGCGGATGACCTGCGCAAGGGAAGTCTCGGGGTCATGCGCGTCTGGGCAGCCTATTCGCCCGCGATGAGCTACGCCGGCGCCCTGGGCCTGGTCCTGGTCCTGTGGGTTGGGGGCCGGCAGGTGCTGGCGGATCACCTGACGCTGGGCCAGCTCATCGGCTTCATGTTTTACCTCGCCCTTTTCTATGAACCTGTCGCCCGGCTTCATGGATTGAATCAAATGGTCCAGGCGGCGCGCGCGGCCGGTGAGCGTGTGTTCGACATTTTGGATACAGCCGAGGAACGAGCGGCGGGCCAAACCAGCGCGCTTCCTTCCCAAGCAGAAACCAGCCCTGCCCTGCAGGCGCCTGGGACAAAGCTCGGGATTGAGCCGGGCGGTCGAGAAACCCTCCGCAACCCAGTTCGCGGCGAGGTCGTTTATGAAAACGTGGCATTCGGCTACAACCCCGAGCGCGTAGTGCTGCACGGGATTTCGTTGCATGCCCGGCCCGGAGAAATGATCGCGCTGGCTGGGCCTACCGGCGCGGGCAAATCGACATTGGTCAATCTTTTGCCGGCCTTTTACGAAGTCACTTCGGGCCACATCCTGATTGATGGGCAGGATATTCGCGGGATTTGCCTTGAATCGTTGCGGAGCCACATCAGTGTCGTCAGCCAGGAGGCATTCCTCTTCAACGGCACGGTGCGCGAGAACATCCTGTTTGGGCGGCTGGATGCGACCGAGGAGGAGCTGCTGGCGGCGTCGCGCGCAGCCAACTGCCATGAATTCATCAGCCGGCTGCCGCAAGGGTACGAGTCGCGTGTTGGCGAACGGGGCGTGAAGCTCAGTGTGGGAGAAAAGCAGCGCGTGAGCATCGCCCGTGCATTGCTCAAGAACGCGCCGATACTTATCCTGGACGAGGCCACCGCCAGTGTGGATACGGCGACCGAAAAGCTCATCCAGGAAGCGCTTGAACGGCTCCTGGCTAATCGCACCAGCTTCGTCATCGCTCATCGCCTGAGCACGATTCGCAAAGCCGACCAGATACTCGTCATGCGCCAGGGCCAGATCATTGAGCGCGGCACACACGATGAACTGGTCTCGGGCAGCGGGCTCTACAGCAAATTGGCTCGGATTCAAAGCACTGCGTTGATTGAAGAAACACTCGAAATGGTCGAGGGTTGATTCAATGAATGAGTTGGGCAAGTTTCTCGTGATAGCCGGACTGGGCTTGGCGGCGCTTGGGGTTTTGCTCTGGACCGGTTTTGGCCGTGGTTGGTTGGGACGGCTTCCGGGCGATATTAATTACACGAAAGGAAACTTCACTTTCTATTTTCCAATTGTGACCTGCATTTTGGTGAGCCTGTTCCTGACACTGATCCTATGGTTGTTCCGGAAGTGACAAGACTTATTAGCCGCAAAGGAACGCAAGGAACACAAAGAGGGAAATAATAAGGACCCTTTGCGATCTTTGTGTTCTTTTGCGGCTGGGTCCCTATTTCGACCTAGCTCGAAAGGGCGGCGCCCTCGGTTTGGGCTTTTTGGGAGAAGACCAGGCGGTCTTTATCCACGCTCACAAGGATCGGTTCGCCTTCGTGGAAGGCGCCTTTGAGGATTTCTTCGGCCAAGGGGTCTTCGAGGAAGCGCTCGACGCCCCTACGCATTGGGCGGGCGCCGTATTGCGGGTCGTAGCCGCGGGTGACCAGGAAGTCTTTGGCGCCCTCATCGAGTTGCAGCACAATGTTGCGGGCCTTAAGCCGATGCATGACTTTGTTGATTTCGAGGTCGAGAATCTGGATGAGGTCGGGCTTGGTGAGGGCGCGGAAAACGATGATGTCGTCCAAGCGGTTGAGGAACTCGGGGCGGAAGGTCCTTTTGGCCTCATCGAGGATCTTCTCGCGCATTCTCTCGTAACTGTTCTCGTCGGAAATGGGCGAAAAACCCATGGTAGATTGTTTTTTGATTGTGTCGCTGCCGACGTTGGAGGTCATCAGGATGATAGTATTCCTGAAATTGACGACCCGTCCGATGTTATCGGTCAGCTTGCCCTCTTCGAGAATCTGCAGGAGCAGGTTCCAGACATCAGGATGGGCCTTCTCGATTTCGTCGAAGAGAACCACGGAATAGGGTTTGCGGCGGACCTGTTCAGTGAGCTGGCCGCCTTCCTCGTAACCGACATAGCCCGGAGGGGAACCGATCAGGCGCGAGACATTGAATTTTTCCATGTACTCGCTCATGTCGAGTTGGATGAGGGCTTTGGAATCGCCGAATAATTGTTCGGCAAGGGTTTTGGCCAGCAACGTCTTGCCGACCCCCGTAGGGCCGAGGAGGGCAAAGGTGCCGATGGGGCGGCGCGGGTCTTTGAGATCGGCGCGGGAGCGGCGAAGGGCTTTGCACATGGCGGAGACGGCTTCTTTCTGGCCGATGACGACCTTGTCCATCTCGGTTTCGACCTGCATCAGGCGCTGCATTTCGCCCTGCTCCATGCGCTGGAGGGGGATGCCGGTCCATTTGGAGACGACATGGAGGATGTCCTCTTCATCGACCTTGACGCGCTTTTCCTCGCGGGCGGTGCGCCACTCTTTCAAAACGGTCTCGAGCTTTTCCTTGGCTTGCTTTTCTTTGTCGCGCATGGCGGCAGCGCCCTCGAAATCCTGGTTCTTGATGGCGCGCTCTTTCTTGGCCTTAATTTCCTCGATGTCGCCTTCGAGGACCTTGACTTCAGGCGGGCGGGTCATGGTGCCGATGCGGGCGCGGGAGCCGGCTTCATCCATGAGATCGATGGCCTTATCCGGGAGGTACCGGTCGGTGATATAACGGTCGGAGAGTTTGACAGAGGCTTCGATGGCCTTGTCAGTAAATTCGGCTTTGTGGTGCTCTTCGTATTTGGGTCGGAGCCCCTTGAGGATGAGGATGGCCTCATCGATGGAGGGTGCTTCGACCTTGACGGCCTGGAACCGGCGTTCGAGGGCGGCGTCTTTTTCGATGTATTTGCGGTATTCGTTGAGGGTGGTGGCGCCGATGCACTGGAGTTCACCGCGGCTGAGGGCGGGCTTGATAATATTGGAGGCATCCATGGTGCCTTCGGCGGACCCGGCGCCGACAATGGTATGGAGCTCGTCAATGAAGAGGATAATGTTCTTGGAGCGGCGGATTTCGTCCATGACGGCTTTGATGCGCTCTTCAAACTGGCCGCGGTATTTGGTGCCGGCGACCATGAGGGCGAGGTCGAGGGTGATGACGCGTTTGTCCCGAAGCAGTTCGGGGACATTGCCGGCGGCGATTTCCTGAGCGAGGCCCTCGACGATGGCGGTTTTGCCGACACCGGCCTCGCCGAGGAGGACGGGGTTGTTTTTGGTGCGGCGGCAAAGGATTTGGATGACGCGTTCGATTTCGCTCTTACGTCCGATGACGGGGTCCATCTCGCCTTTGCGGGCGATATCGGTGAGGTCGCGTCCAAAGGCCTTGAGGGCCGGGGTTTTGATTTCGCCCTTCTTCTCCGGGGCCGGCTTTTCGGAAGGAGATTCAGCGGAGCCGGATTCTTCCTGGGCGGCGAAATTGGGGTCGAGTTCCTTGAGGATTTCCTGACGGGTCTGTTCGATATCGACGTCGAGGTTTTTGAGGACGCGGGCGGCGACGCCATCACCTTCGCGCAGGAGGCCTAAAAGGATATGTTCGGTGCCGACATAGGTATGGTTAAGGGCCTTGGCTTCTTTGGCGGCGAGGGCGAGGACCTTTTTGACACGCGGTGTGTAAGGGATGTTGCCGATCATTTTTTGGTCAGGCCCGGTGCCGACCTGCTTCTCGACTTCCATGCGGACGGTTTCCAGGTCGAGGCCAAGTTTCTGGAGGACGTTGACGGCGACGCCCTGGCCGAGTTTGATAAGGCCCAGGAGGAGGTGCTCGGTGCCGACGAAATTGTGGTTAAACCGGTCAGCCTCTTTGCGGGCGAGTGCGAGGACCTGTTGGGCTCGCGGGGTAAAATTGTTCATCGCTTCTTCGCTCATAATACTACTGATCAAAATGCAGCCAATTCTACTGTTTGTCCAATCCGCCGCCCGGCGGGGCGGGTGGCCTGGCGACCGGGCGGCTGATAGGTTTAAGGCGTTCGCGCACCATATCAGCGCGGAGCAAGTCCCGTTCCTCGGCAGAAAGTTTCTCAGAATGCTGTTTCTGGAGATGGGCCGGCTGGGTGAGAATGAATAACTCATCAACCAGCGAGCGGTCCATGCCTGGAAAGAGGCCTAAATCGACGCCCAATCGCATCAAAGATAGCAGGTTCATGGTTTCTTTCGAGGAAATACTGTGGGCATTGGCCAAAATACCATAGGCACGGCCAATATGGTTGAAGACGACCTTGGGCTTTTTCTCGAGCAGGGTGGCGCGGGCGTTTTCCTCATGCTCGATAATCTGGGCGAGGACCTTTTCGAGGCGCTCGACGATGGCGGATTCGGACTCGCCGAGCGTCATCTGATTGGACACTTGGAAGACATTGCCCAGGGCTTCGGTACCCTCGCCATAAAGGCCGCGGACGGCCAGGCCGAGTTTATTGACCGACTGGATGATGGGGTTGATCTGTTCGGCCAGGACCAGGCCCGGGAGGTGGAGCATGGCGCTGACGCGGATGCCGGTGCCGATATTGGTTGGGCAAGCGGTGAGGTAGCCCAGCTCGGGGCTGAAGGCGAATTCGAGTTTTTTTTCGAGGGCGGAATCTGCCTGGTCGATGGCGGCCCAGGCCTGGCGAAGCTGGAGTCCATGGCGGAGGGACTGCATGCGGAGGTGGTCCTCTTCATTAATCATGACGCAGAGGGTTTCGTCGTGATTGAGGACGATGCCGCTGCCGGCGCTTTTGGCAGCGTGCTCGCGGCTAATGAGGTGGCGTTCGACCAGGATATTCTTTTCCAGTGTGGTCAAGGTATCCATGGCCTCCGAGAAGGAATCTTTCATTTCGGGCAGACCTTCGATGGCCGGGCGGATGAGTTCCAGGACGCGGACACGTTCGGGCTTTTTAGCCCAGCCAGGGAACGCGGCGTCTTTGATATTGCGCGCGAGGCGGATGCGGCTGGACATGACGATGCGGTCGTGGGGGCCTTTGCGGCGGGCGGTATCGGCCGGCGGGGTGAGGAACTGGTAGAGGTCCATGATTAACTGGGAGCGGAGGTGGTGATGCGGGCCTTGGCCTGCTTGAGTTCATCGCGCAAGATGGCGGCTTCCTCGAAGTCTTCGTCCTGGATGGCCTTGTTGAGGCGTTTTTCCAGGAGCCGGACGCGGTCGGAGAGGTCGCGGGTGTGGCGGAAGGATTCAGGGATTTTGCCCGTATGGCGGGTGCCCTTGTGCATGCTTTTGAGGAGGGCTTCCAAAGGTTCGGCGAAGGTCTTGTAGCACTCGGGACAGCCCAGGCGGCCAGCCTTTTTAAAGTCAGCCTGGGTGAAGCCGCAGCGAGGGCATTTGAGTTCGGCGCCCCCGGCGGCCTGTTCGATTTCCTGCGCGGCGCCCAGGCCCAGGAGCAGGTCGGCCAACGAGAACCCGGTGGGGTCGTTGACGCCCTTGGTCTTGGCGCACTCTTCGCACAGGTCCACCTTTTGCATTTTGCCTTCGGCGATCTGGGTCAGGTGGACCTTGGCTTCTTTTTCCTTGCAGATGCAGCACAACATAAAATCTCTACTCGTATATCGGCTCGCCGGAGACTTTCGTCAAGGCATGGTATTGGGCCACCAGGCGGGCGGTGATGGGGCCGGGTTTGCCGGGACCGATCGGGCGGCCATCGATTTTAACGATGGGCAGGACTTCGGCGCCGGTGCCGGTCAGGAAGCACTCATCGGCGTTAAAGAGGTCGTAGCGGGTGAGGTTGGGTTCGCCGATTTTGAGGCCGGACTGTTCGGCGATATCGAGCACAATGCGGCGGGTGATGCCGTAGAGAGCGCCGGCGGAAAGGGGCGGGGTGAGCAAGGCGCCGTTTTTGATAATGAAGATATTATCAGCCGTGCATTCGGCGACAAAGCCCTCGGCATTGAGGAGGAGGGCCTCTTCACAACCGGCGTTGTTGGCCTCGATTTTGGCGAGGATGTTGTTGAGGTAATTCAGCGATTTGATGGCGGGATTCAAGGCGCTGTGCAGATTGCGCACCGTCGGGACGGTGACAATGGCCATTCCCTTTTCGTAAAGCTCGGGCGGGTAGAGCTGAATCTTGCCCGCAATGATGATGACGGAGGGATTTTTGCAACGGTTCGGGTTAAGGCCGAGGGTGCCGCAGCCGCGGGTGACGACCAGGCGGATATACCCGTCGCGGAGTTTGTTGCGCCGGCAGGTCTCGATGACGGCTTGCATGAGGGCGGCGTGGGACATGGGGATGCCGAGTAAAATGGCCTTGGCGGAGGCGAACAGGCGGTCGATGTGCTCATTGAGCTGGAAGACGCGGCCATTATAGGCGCGGATGCCCTCGAAGACGCCGTCGCCGTAAAGCAGGCCGTGGTCGAAGACGGAGACGCGGGCGTCCGCTTCGTTAAAATACTTGCCATCGATGAATATCTTCATGTCTAAGCCGCGTGAAACCTAAGACAAAGCAGGCTGATAAAGCAACAGGATACTATTTACGTGACAGAAAGCGGCTGAGGATTATATTTCGGGCGCTCAAACGACCCTATCGTCTAGCGGTTAGGACACCGCCCTTTCACGGCGGTAGCAGGGGTTCGATTCCCCTTAGGGTCGCCAATTTTGCCTCTGAGCGGTGGGGCGTTGTCTTTTGCGATGGCGCCTGTGACGCCAGGTGTCCACGACAAGGAACAGGAAGACCACGAAACCGAGGGCGAGCAAGATGATCGCGGCTGGTTTGTTCTCCCAGAGAGTTTGGAAACTTCTGGAGACTTCCTGCAAATCCATGCAGAGCTAATCTACACCAAGGGCGGGCAATTATGAAGGGCCAGGATGAGGAAAGAAGGGCGGATTACTGGCGAAACGAGAGGACGTGGATAGGGTTTGGTTGCTCAGGGTTGGGTGTGGGTGCCTCGTACCGAGGTTCCGTCGGGAAGGGTGCGGCGCCGTGTTGGGGTCCAGCGGCCAGGAGTTCATGGTCGATGTCGGGGTATTCGGTGTTGAGTTCCTCGACGAGTTGGGTGGCTTGTTCAAGATCGAAAAGTTTGGTGCCCTTGCCGGCGCGTCCGTTGACTTTCGATTTCCATTTGATCACGTATTTATTCGTCATAACCGCTCTGCTATAAACCAGAATGGGAAGGAGTTAAGTGGGTGGAAACCCGTGTATTTTGGGGGGAGATGCCGCAAAAGAACTCATAGAACGCAAAGAGAAGGGAGAAGGGAAAACCCTCTGGGGACCGCGTTATGCGCCTTGGGCCTTGGAAGGGGCTGAGCGATTACCCTCAACTTCTTTGCGATCTTTGCGTTCTTTCGCCGCGAATGATCGCCCCTTTGCGGCGCCTTCAGTGCTTCCAATCGAAGGCGCCCTTTTTGAGGGCGTAGAGGTAGCCCACGAAAAGGATGCCCAGGAAGGAGAGCATCGAGCCGAGGATGACACCGGGATTTTCCGTGAGCATCTGTTTGTAAATGACAGCCCAGGGATAGAGGAAGACCACTTCGATGTCGAAGAGGATGAAGAGCATGGCGACAAGATAAAAGCGGATGGAAAGCCGGGTGTTGCCAGGGCCGACGGGGAGCATGCCGCATTCGTAGGGGGTGTCTTTGATGGGAGGGCGCTTGCCCTTTTTGCCCAGAATAACGGAGCCCACAAGCATCCCCGCCGAAAAGAGGACGGCCAGCACCCCGAGCATCAACACCGGAAGGTATTGGAGCAATTGCGACTGTTCCATCAGAGGAATGTAAGAGGGGGAAAGGTCGTGGCAAGCGCAAAGCCGCACAGAGGGGGTAATTATCAGCCGCAAGAGAGTGCAAAGAACGCAAAGGAGGGGTGCCTTAAAACCCGGTTTGCACGTTCAGGCATTTGCGGGCTTGTGTTGGGAGAGGGGCTTGCTAAAGCTACTGGCCATGGCCAAAAAGGCGTTAATAACCGGCATCACCGGGCAGGATGGGTCGTATCTGGCCGAGTTGCTGCTGGGCAAAGGCTATGAGGTCCATGGCATTATCCGCCGCGCCAGCACGTTCAACACAGGCCGCCTGGAGCCCATTTACCAGGACCCCCATTCGGGTCGCAGCCGGCTGTTCCTGCATTACGGTGACCTGAGCGACGCCAGCGGCGTGGCGCGCTTGATTGGCAAGATTCAACCGGAGGAGGTCTATAACCTGGCGGCCCAGAGCCATGTGCGCGTGAGTTTCGACAGCCCGGAGTACACGTCGGACATCACCGCCACCGGCACGGTAAGGCTGCTGGAGGCCATACGCGAGACGGGCATTCGCCCGCGGTTTTATCAGGCCTCATCGAGCGAGATGTTCGGCATGGCGCGCGAGGTGCCGCAAACCGAGAAGACGGCTTTTTATCCGCGCAGCCCCTACGGCTGCGCGAAGCTGTTTTCTTATTGGATAACGGTCAATTACCGCGAGTCCTACGGGCTGCACGCCAACAACGGCATTTTGTTCAATCATGAATCACCCCGGCGCGGAGAGACGTTTGTGACGCGCAAGATCACGCGGGCGGTGGCGCATATCAAGGCAGGTCTGGAAAAGAAATTGTTTCTGGGCAACCTGGATGCCAAGCGGGACTGGGGCTACGCGAAGGAGTATGTCGAGGCGATGTGGCTGATGCTGCAAAAGGATAAAGGCGACGATTACGTCATCGCCACTAATGAAACGCATTCGGTGCGGGAGTTTTTGGAAGTGGCCTTCGGTCATGCGGGCTTGAACTGGGAGGAGCACGTCGATATCGACCCGCGCTATTACCGGCCAGCCGAGGTGGATTTGCTGATTGGCGATTACAGCAAAGCAAAGCGTGAATTGGGTTGGGCGCCAAAGACACGTTTTGCGGACCTCGCCCGGCTGATGGTGGATGCGGATATCGAGTTGTTGAAACGCCATCGGGCCGGGCAGATCAAGGTGAGCAGTTAAACGGGGTTTATTATGAAAGAACAAAGTCCAAGATGCTGGCGCGCAGTCGTGGCGATTGCGGCGCTGTTGCTCGCAATGGGATGCTCGAGGCCGGCGACGGCGCCTCCGACTGGTCCACAGATTACCGCGGCGGCGGCGCCGCGAGAAGAACGGACGGCTTTGGACGACTATGTTGCCGCGCCGGATACGAATTATAGTTTTCACCTGCTAAAGACCGTGCCTGGCGCGGGGCAGACCACATTCATCCTGGAGATGACCTCGCAGGCCTGGTTGACCACCAACCAGGTGGACCGTCCACTTTGGAAACATTGGATGATCATCGTGCGTCCCGAGACGGTCCAAAGTTCGAAGTCGCTCTTGTTCATTGACGGAGGCGCCAATGACCGGCCGCCGCCAAAAGGGGCCGATGGCAACCTCCTTCGGATCGCGCTGGCGACCCATTCTGTGGTGACCGAACTGCGGATGGTCCCCAATCAGCCCCTGGTATTCGCCGGAGAGACCCAGAGGCGCACGGAGGATGCAATCATCGCCTATACGTGGGATAAGTTCCTACGCACTGGCGATGCCAAATGGCCGGCGCGCCTGCCGATGACCAAAGCCGCGGTGCGCGCGATGGACACGGTGACGGCGTTTTGCTCCGGGCCCGAGGCCGGCGGGCTGAAGCTGGAGAAGTTCGTGGTGGCGGGGGCCTCAAAGAGAGGCTGGACGACTTGGACCACCGCGGCGGTGGACAGGCGAGTGATCGGGATTATCCCGATTGTGATTGACCTGCTGAACATCGAGCCCTCGTTTATGCACCATTACGCGGCTTATGGGTTCTGGGCGCCGGCGATACAGGATTATGAGCGCTTTGGCATAATGGATTGGACCGGCACGCCCCAATACCACGCCTTGATGGACATTGTGGAGCCCTATTCTTATCGCCGGCGTTATACGATGCCCAAGTTCCTGATCAACGATACAGGTGACCAGTTTTTCCTGCCGGATTCATCGCAGTTTTATTTCAAGGACCTGCCGGGAATAAAGTACCTGCGCTACATCCCCAATACGGACCATTCGCTCCGAGGGTCGGATGCGCCCGAAACGATATTGGCTTGTTACCATGCCCTGCTCTATGGGGATGCCCTGCCCCGCTTCTGGTGGGAACTGGAAAAAGACGGCGCCATTCGCGTGACGACGCAGACCGCACCCTTGGCCGTAAAACTATGGCAGGCCACCAACCCCGATGCCCGGGATTTTCGCCTCGAAACTTTCGGCCCGCACTGGGAGTCCTCAGACCTCGCGCCGCAGAGCGAAGGGGTTTATGTGGCGAAAGTGCCTGAGCCGGCGAAAGGTTGGACCGGCTTTTTCGTGGAGCTGACTTTTCGCAGCGGGTGCCAGGCGCCTTTCAAATTCACAACGCAGGTGCGGGTGGTGCCGGACAAGCTGCTGTACCATTGGCAGCGAACAGGCCCACCTCCCTGACCCTCTCCCCGCAGACGGGGAGAGGGAACCTGGCTGCGCGCGCTACCTTGCCCGGCTCCTGCGGTTCAGGCGGGAAAGCATCACGCTGCGAATGGTTCCTTTGAGCAGGCGTTGGGCGCGAGCCAGGGCGTCATCCAAACGCGCGCATTCTTCGAGTTCCTCTTCATCGAGAGGAAATTTGCCAATCAGGATTTGGGCTGACCTGCTGCATTCGGCGCGCATGGCATCAATTTCAAAAGCGAGCCGGGCGGTCCGGCCAATCGGAAGTGTAGCGTGTCGTTTGGTTGATCTCACGCTTTAGAATTAACCAGACCCCAATGGATAGCATTCGGAAGCGGTCTGATTTTGAGTTAGGTGTTTGTCTGACAAAAGAGTGTTTTGAGAATGGCCTGACTTGTCCTCGCGCTCATTCTCATTTACCCTGGGGACCACCCGAATATGAATGCCTCGTACAAAAAACTCTCGCGTCGCAGTTTCCTGTTCACATCGACTGCGGCAAGTTCGTTTCTGCTTCTGCCCAGCCACGTGGCGTTGGGCGCTGGTGAAAGCTCTCCGAATAATAAGCTCAACATCGCCGGAGTGGGCATTGGCGGCCAGGGCGGCAACGACATCGACGAAATGAGCAGCGAAAACATCATCGCCTTATGCGACGTGGATCAGGATCACGCGGCGCACACTTTCAACAAGTATCCAAAGGCAAAACGCTACAAAGATTTCAGGGAGATGCTGAATAAGGAGAAATCCATCGACGGTGTGGTCATTGGGACGCCGGACCATAACCATGCCATTGTGTCGATGGCGGCCATTAAAAGCGGCAAGCACGTCTATTGCGAGAAACCCCTCACGCGCACCGTGTATGAGGCGCGAGCAGTGGCCAAAGCGGCGCGCGAGGCCAGGGTAGCAACGCAAATGGGCAATCAAGGCATGGCATTCGAGGGCAATCGCTTGATCAACGACTGGCTTTGGGACGGGGCAATTGGAGCGGTCCGCGAGGCGCATGTGTGGTCCGACCGCCCGACGCATCGAGGAAAAATGCCGCTGTGGTGGGCTCAAGGCATCGAGCGGCCCAAAGACACCCCCCCGGAGCCGGAGTCGCTCGATTGGAATTTATGGCTCGGCCCGGCCCCATACCGGCCTTACAACCCAGCTTATGTGCCGTTTCGATGGCGTGGCTGGTGGGACTTCGGTTCAGGCGGGCTGGGCGATATGGGTATTCACAACTTGGCGCCGGTCTTTTCTGCCCTCAAGCTTGGCCCGCCCACAACCATCCAGGCCAGCTCGACGCCTGTCTTTGCCGAAAGCGTCCCGGTAGCGGCGATGGTCCATTATGAATTCCCGGCGCGCGGCGAACTGCCCGCTGTCAAACTCCATTGGTATGATGGCGGGCTGCTGCCGGAGCGCCCAGCCGAGTTGGAGCCCAATCGCGAACTGGACCCCGAAGACGGCATCCTGTTCGTAGGCGACAAAGGCAAAATGCTCGTCACCGGCTGGGGCGGAGAGCACCCGCGGCTGTTGCCCCATTCGCTGGATCAGAGCTACCGGCGACCGCCCAAAACGCTGCCCCGTTCCATCGGCCATTACAAAGAATGGATCGAGGCCTGCAAGCATGGCTCGCCCACCCGTTCGAACTTCGATTTTGCGGGGCCACTGACTGAAGCGGTCCTGCTTGGCAGCGTCTGCATCCATAACGGGGGCGATAAGCTGGTTTGGGACAGCGCCGATTTCAAAATCACAAATGATCCGGACGCAAACAAGCTCCTCCATTACGAATATCGCAAAGGGTGGACGTTGTGAGCTGAAAGCGCCTCGCAGGAGCCGACGTGAGGAGGCTTTGATCGATAGGAAAAACCCATCAAAATGTGAGTCTTCGTCCAGCCTCCTCACGTCGGCTCCTACAATTCTAAAACGCATTCTTAATAGAAAGTGAACATCTCGTGCTTGCTCCGCCGCGAGCCGAGGCGGTAATTTGATGTCATGGCGCATGCGGAGTTTGTCCACTTACATTTGCACACCGAGTATTCCTTGCTCGATGGGGCCTGTCGGCTGGACCGGCTGATGGACAAGGCGCGCGAGCTGAAATTCCCCTCGCTGGCCATAACGGACCACGGGGTGCTTTACGGCGCCATTGATTTTTACCAGGCGGCTCGCGACAAAGGCATCAAGCCCATAATCGGGTGCGAGGTGTATGTCGCCCCGGGCAGCCGGCTGGAAAAGAAGAGCAGCAGCGGTGGACGGGATGTGTATCATCATTTGGTGCTGCTTGCCAAAGATGAGACCGGCTACAAAAACCTCATTCGGCTCGCCACCGCCGCGCATCTGGAAGGTTACTATTACAAACCCCGAATCGACAAAGAGCTCCTGGCCGCCCATAAGGAAGGGCTCATCGCGCTCTCCGGCTGCCTGGCCAGCGAAATCCCCGAGGCCATCCAAAGAGAGCAACTCGCCAAAGCCCGCGATTCCATCGATTGGTTCAAGCAGACGCTGGGACCTGAAAATTTCTATCTCGAACTGCAAAACCACGGCATTGCCGAGCAGGAAAAAGTTAACCGGCACCTGATCCCCTGGGCCGCGGAATTCGGCCTGAAGCTGGTGGCCACCAATGACGTCCATTACGTCGAGAAAAGCCATTCCCACGCCCACGATTGTTTGATTTGCATCGGCACCCAGACGCTGCTCAGCGACACCAAGCGCATGAAGTACGCCCAGGAACAGTTTTATCTGCGCTCGGCTGAGGAAATGAAGACGCGTTTTGCAGAAAAACCCGAGGCGGTGCAAAACACGCTCGAAGTGGCCGAACGCTGCAATGTCGAAATCCAATTCAACACGCTCCATTACCCGGTGTTCGATCCGCCCCCGCCCTTCACGCGCGACAGCTACCTGCGCCGCCTTTGCGCCGAAGGTTTGAAGAAGCGTTACGGATTGGAAGCGCGAGTCGAGGGAACGGAATTTGTTCTCGAGCGCGTTACTGAACCCCAGCGGCTGCCGCCAATCGCCGGGCCGGAAACGGCAGGCGGACCGGCGCGCGCCAATGGAGACAAGGGTTCAACTGCGGGGACTGCCGCGGACACTGAACCAGATGGGGAGCAGGCCACCCCGTCCAGCTCCCCCAACCTTTCAGAATCTGAAGCGGCCGCGGCGGCCCAGGCGGTCATGAATCGGCTTCAAACCGAACTCAAGGTCATCGAAAAGACCGGGTTTATCAGTTACTTCCTGATCGTCGGCGACTTCGTCCGTTACGGCCACCAGAAGGGCGTTGCTTGCGTTGCGCGCGGTTCGGCCGCCGGTTCGATTGTGACGTACCTGCTGGAAATCTCCAATGTCGATCCCATCCGGTATGGGCTCCTGTTCGAGCGTTTTTTGAATCCCGAACGCGTGAACCCGCCGGACATCGACATCGATTTCGCCGATGACCGCCGCGCGGATGTTATCGAGTACGTCCGGCAGAAATATGGGCGGGAGGCCGTCGCGCAGATCGTCACCTTCGGCACGCTGGGCGCCAAGTCTGTGGTGCGCGATGTTGGGCGTGTCATGGGTTTGAGCTATGGCGAGTGCGACCGCCTGGCGAAGATGATCCCGTTCGACTTGAAAATGACTCTGGAAAAGGCGCTCAAGCAATCACCGGAGCTGAAACAGGCCTATGAGAGCGAGGAAGTCACGCGCGAATTGATCGACACGGCCATGGCGCTCGAAGACCTCTCGCGCAACGCCAGCGTCCATGCCGCCGGGGTGGTTATTGGCGATCAACCCCTGGTCAACTTGCTCCCACTCAAGCAGGATGACGACGGCGGCATTGTCACCCAGTACGCCATGGGGCCCGTTGGCGACCTCGGCCTGTTGAAGATGGACTTTTTGGGACTCAAGACATTGACCGTCATCCGCAACACCTGCGAGTTGGTCCACAAGACCAGGGGTATCGAGGTTCCTATCGATCATTTGCCGTTGGATGATGCCAAGACCTACGACCTGCTCAATAGAGCCAATACATTGGGGGTGTTCCAACTGGAATCCGGCGGCATGCGGGATTTGTGCCGCAAGTTCGAAATTAGCTCGATCGAACACATCACGGCGCTCATCGCGTTGTATCGGCCAGGGCCGATGGAGCTGATTCCCGAGTTCATCAGCCGGCGCCACGGCGAAGTGAAGATTGAATACGCGCACCCGTTGTTGGAACCCATTTGCCGTGAGACCTACGGCATCATGGTGTACCAGGAGCAGGTCATGCAGGCGGCCCAGGCCCTTGCCGGCTACACCCTCGGCGGCGCCGACCTCCTACGCCGCGCCATGGGCAAAAAGAAGACCGAGGAAATGGCCAAACAGCGCGAGATTTTTGTTAAAGGCGCCGCGCGCGTGAACAACATCCCGGCTGGCAAGGCCAACCAGATTTTTGATTTGCTCGAAAAATTCGCGGGCTACGGCTTCAACAAATCGCACGCCGCCGCCTACGCAATCGTCGCCTATCAAACCGCGTATCTCAAAGCCAATTACCCGGTCGAGTTCTTCTGCGCGATGATGACCAACGACATGGGGGACACCGAGAAGCTCAGCCAATATATCGCCGAGGCGCGGGCGATGGGCATCGAGGTGCTGCCGCCCGATGTCAATGAAAGCCAGGTGCATTTCGCGCCAAACAAGCCGGGGGCACAGCCGGCGCCGGCGGCTGCCAACGGCTCGAACTGCCATCCCATCCCGGAACCGACAGGGCAAAACGCCTCCTCTGCCATGGCGATTCGCTTCGGACTGGCTGCCATTAAAGGAATCGGCGAAGTCGCAGTCGAATCCATCCTCAAGGCGCGCAACGAGGGCGGCCCCTTCCATTCGCTGGCGGACATGTGCCAGCGCGTCGATGGCCGCACGATTAATCGCAAGGTCCTAGAAGCCCTCATCAAATCCGGCGCCTGCGATGGCTTCGGCAAAACCCGGGCCGGATTGTTTTCGCAGATTGACAGAACACTGACCCGCGCGGCGGGCATCATCTCCGACCGCCAACGGGGCCAGAGCTCGCTGTTTGGCGCGCTGGAAAACAAATCCTCCGCGGAGCCGGAAGCCGACACCGCACTCGAGGAATGGCCGGAGCACGAAATGCTGGCGCAGGAAAAGGAATTGCTGGGTTTTTATGTGACCGGCCACCCGCTCACGCCTTACGCGGCTATACTCGAGAAATATTCCCTAACCAACACCAAAACCCTCGCGCAATTACCCAACCGCGCGCTGACCCGGCTCGGGGGAATGATTGCGGCGGCGCAGAACGGTGTGTCGAAAAAATCCGGCAAACCTTACTCGATATTGACCCTCGAAGACCTTGAAGGTTCGGTGCAAATCCTGTGCATCAACGAAAACTACGAGAAGAACAGGGAGCTGCTCCAGGTTGGCAAAGCCGTTTTCGTTGTCGGCGAGGTCAACATCGGCGATGAGCGGCCCAAGCTTTTTCCGCAGGAAATCATGGCGCTGGAAGACGCCCCGCGGCGATTTACCAAACAAGTCCTCCTGCGGCTTCACACGGCTCATTTCAGCCCGTCAACCCTTGAGCCGGTGCGCGCGCTGGTTGAGGCCCATCCGGGCAAATGCCCCTTATATCTTTGTTTTATCCGTCCCACGGGGCAGAAGGTCATTGTCGAGACGCACGAAAAGTTCTTCGTAGCGCCCTCGCGCCAATTGCAACAAGCCGCCAATGAACTCCTGGGTGATGACGCCTATTTTGCAAAGGCCGACCCGACCTTGCCCGAACGCCCCCCTCGCCGTTGGAACGGAAACTCGAATTAGGCACTCTATCATCCAGACGCGAATCACATCCCATAAGGCGCATCTAACTTCGGATTCTCATGATTTCTTTTCTCAGAGCGTGTTTTGGAAATGGCCGGCTCTCCCTTGGTCCTCGTTCTCGAAACACCTGGAAAATCGAGAACGTGGAGGATGGCGGCGCCATTTTTTTAAAACGTGCTCTCACGTCGTCTTATGTTCCTCCGGCAATTCGCTCGCTGCTCATGAGATTTCCCCGGTTGCCCTTGGTGGGTTTCGCATCGTTCGTGGTCACCGTCTCTTCAGGCGTCGAGCCTGCCCATGCACCCGAAAAGGCAGTCGCTCCCCTGCCCTTGCGAACCAACGTCAGCATCCGTCTGGCATTGCCTCCCTGGCCGGCTCCTGGCCTGACCCTGCATGTTTCTTCACAAGGCAACGACGCGGGAAACGGCTCTGCAGAGCAGCCGTTCGCCAGCCTCCAAAGAGCGCGCAACGAAATCCGGACGCGCCGCCACAGCGGGTCCTTGCCCGCCGGCACGGTCGAGGTGCTGGTGCACGGCGGCGCCTATCATGTGAGCCGAACCTTCTCAGTCTCGGAAACCGACTCAGGGACTGAATCCGCGCCCGTGGTGTTTCGTGCGGCGCCTGGTGAGCAGCCAATCTTTTGCGGCGGCACGCAATTGACTGGCTGGCGCAGGCTCTCCGACGCCGACGGCTATGCCCTGCTCCCGCCAGAAGCGCGGTCCAAAATCTGGCTCGTGAATTTGCGGGCTTTGGGCATCACCCATCTCCTGCCATTGAAATTGGGCGGGTTCGCCAGTGGTAACGGTTTTCAAACGCACCCTGCGCACGAGCTGTTCTTCAACGGGCAGGCCATGCTGCTGGCCCGCGGCCCCAATCAGGGGTTCTTGCACATCAGCCAGGTCGCGGTCAAAGACGGCACCAAAGGCTACGATCGCCAAGGCAGCAAAACCGGCAAGTTCTTCTACGAAGGCGACAGGCCAAGCCGCTGGGCCAATGAGCCGGATTTGCTGCTCTACGGCTATTGGTTTTGGGATTGGGCTGATTCCTACGAGCGCGTGGCCAGCATCGCTCCGCGCCAGCGATTGATCACCCTGGCTCAGCCTTGGCACACCTATGGTTTCAGCGTCGGCGCGCCGTTTTATGCCGTGAACGCCATGAGCGAACTGGACGCCCCGGGCGAATGGTACCTGGACAGCAAGGGTGCCCAGGTGCTTTTTTATCCCCCCTCCGATCCGCGGCGGGCCACCATCGAGTTGTCCAGATTCGATGCTCCAATGGTCAACCTCGACAACGCCTCCTGGGTATGCTTTAGCGGCGTGACCTGGGAGTTCGGCAGCGCCGATGCCATCCATGTCCGCGGCGGTGCGCATTGTCTGTTTGCGGGGTGCGTCGTGCGCCACTTTGCTGGGAACGGCGTTGAAATTCGGGGCGGCCACCAGCATGGATTACTTGCTTGTGATATCTACTCCATGGGCCGTGGGGGAACACTGATTTCTGGTGGAGACCGCAAATCGCTCGAACCAGGCGGGCACTTTGTCGAGAACTGTGACATCCATGATTTATCTCGCATCGACCACACCTACACCCCCGCCGTAGTCCTCGATGGTGTCGGCAACCGGTTAGAACATAACCGGATGCACGACATCCCCAGCAGCGCCATGCGCGTCGCTGGCAACAACCACAGCATCCAATATAACGAGGTGTATAACGTCGTCACGGAATCGGACGACCAGGGCGGCGTCGATATGTTTGCAAACCCCACCTTCCGCGGTAACGTTTTTCGTTACAATTATTTTCATCACATCGGCAACTGGCGCGCTGCCGGCGAACAACCCAAGTGCGGCCAGGCTGGCATCCGCCTCGACGACGCTATCTGTGGAACGCTGATTTATGGAAATGTCTTCGAACGCTGCTCGGCGGGAAAACTCGGTTTCGGTGGAATCCAAATTCATGGTGGAAAAGACAACGTCGTCGAGAACAACCTCTTTATCCAATGCGCGGCCATGGTGAGCTGCTCCCCGTGGGACAGTAAACGCTGGCGCCAATATGTTGCAACCTCCCTGGAATCCCCCGAAATTGATCCAACACTATACCTGCGAAAATATCCTGACCTGGCCCAACTTGCTGAGAACCCAAACCGCAACCATATCCGCCGAAACCTGGGGTGGCGTTGCGGAGAATTGTTAAGGCGCGCCCCCGGCAATCTCGATGCAGAGGACAACGCCATTCTCCCGGATAAGGAATTCGTGTGGGACCCGGTGAAATTTGAATTGAACCACCCCGGCTTTGACCCCATCCCGTTCAAGGAAATCGGCCTTTATGCGGACGCCCGCTTTTTGACACGTTGAGATTTAAACCCCCAGATTTGACACTCGGCTCGGGGGGGGGGTACACTTGGCAACCTTATGCTTAGCCGCCTTGAGAGAATCTTGGTTCTTGCCACCCTTTTACTCGCCCCACAGGCTATAGCTCTTCCGGTTCCTTTGAGCCCGCTAATCCTTAACACGAATAACAACCATGAGTACCTGTTGTTGAAAAATGCCGTCTGGACCGACTCTGAGGCCGAAGCGGCCTTGATGGGCGGGAATCTTGCCACGGTCCGTAATCAAGCCGAACAGGATTGGATTCTCAATACTTTTGGGAGTTACGGCGGCAATCAGCACCTGCTATGGATTGGCCTCAACGACACCAACGTGGCCTTCGATTTTACGTGGCTGAGCGGCGAACCGTTTACCTACTCGAACTGGGCCGCAGGGGAGCCCAATAATGCCGGAGGGGTTGAAAGGTATGTGGCGATGTACTACCCAAACTTCAACCAGCCCGGAAAGTGGAATGATTGGACGAATCGGTTGCACGACCCTTCCGGCCTGCCATTAAATGGCGTCGTCGAGGTGATCCCGGCTTTCCCGTTTGTCCTAACGGCGTTGATGCTCAACCCGGGGAACAACCATTATTATTTGCTTCTCACCAACGCGAATTGGACAGAATCCGAGGCGCTGGCCGAATCAGTCGGCGGCCACTTGGCTACGGTCAGGGATCAAGCCGAGCAGGACTGGATTTTCAACACGTTTGGCAGCTATGGGGGACAGCAGCGGCTCTTGTGGGTCGGGCTTAACGACGCGGCGCAGGCATTCGATTTCACTTGGGTGAGCGGCGAACCGCTCACCTACACAAACCGGGCTTCGGGTGAACCGAACAACACTGGAGGAATCGAGCGTTACGTCGTAATATACTATCCGAATTTCAACCAGCCTGGCTCCTGGAACGATTGGAGCGACCGGACTGCCGACCCTATTGGCCTTCCGTTCAATGGCGTTGTCGAGATCATCCCTCGGCTCGCCGTCTCCCGGCAGAACGGCGCTGGTCTGCAGTTTTCATGGCCGATAGCGATGCCTAATGCAGTATTGGAAGGCACGACCAATTTGTCGGTCCCCTTTTCCCCAGTATCTTATACGCTCCTCACCAATGCGGCCGCCGGGACATTCAGTGTGGCAACTCCTGCATCGGTCCCCCAGATGTTCTTTCGTTTGCGACCCTGAGGGTCATTAATTACGGTCCAGGCTCCACTGCGCCGTCGGCGACCACAACCGATTAATCGCCTTCAAAATGCGCTCGTAGCCGGGCGGGAACTTCACCACGATCAACGTCGCGTAAAACGGATAATAGAATGCCCATTCGGGAGCCGCGATGATCTCAGGCTCCACCTTCCCGGGGATGACCAGGCCCTGCCGCAACAATTCGACCGCTTCACCGGGCTCGCGATATGGCTGAGTGACAACCACGTGTGACCTGTTTTTGGCCTCGTAATAGCAGGTGCAGTGATCAAAACAATGCTGGAAGTTGTCGCAATTCCTTGCGGCCATCATTTTCATATCCAGTGACGCACCATCGGTGTCGCTGACAAGCCCCCAGGCGTGGACGAATTCAGCCTCAAGTTCTTCCGCGATGCTCAAGGCCGCATTACGCATCAAGCCGTTGGGAACTTCGAGCAGCCGCCAAACCTCGCACTGTCGTGCTCTAAACCGCTTGGAAGGCGCAGGTTTCTCGGTCTGGTTCATATCGCTCTGCCCATAGACACTTTGAAATAGCAGGTTTTAGGCCAGATAACATTCAAAAGCATTTGCTTTAGAAACCCTTTCCCTGCCCTCATTGATCAGGTCAGCGATTTGCGCCATCGCTGACGTTCAATCGGTCGCCAGCCGTGAAAAAATGGTCGCGCAAAGAAATTGCCACGCCGTCGAAATCCAAATGTCTTCAGGAACGGCGCCACGCCCTTCCGAACCACCGCATCGATGCTCTCGGTTGTGTTTCACACGGTTTCGTATGGCAACTGATCCGCTGGAACTCCAACGAAATCAGGTTCCGGCATGGCTGACAAACGGAAGGCCTTGATAGTCTTCCATCCACCGATCAAGGCCTTGCACACCCGATGCATGCCATCCATAACGCGCCCCTCGGGATCGAGGATAATCGGATGGTCCAAACTTGTCTGGTTAATCAACAGGGTGTGTTCCGCGACTCGCCGGCACGTTGGAGGAGCGCCATTAGAAGAGAACCAGAAAACCTCGTCGAGTTCCCGGATATTCTGGAGAGGCAACTCGATAGGCTCCTGCCCCGAGGTAAGACGGATCAACCGATCAACGTCCCACGCCAGCAACCCGCGCTCTGAGTGGCGCATGTGATATTGTTTTCTCATTTCTGCATGGCAGCATCAGGCCGCGCTGTAAATCCCTTGAACCCCGGCCGCTTGTTGCTCTGCAATTTCACCCGCCTGCTCATGACCGGTCGAAAATGGCGTGCGCCCAATGTTCAGGCCGAAGCTTTCGTCCAGCGCGCTGAACTGGCCCAGACCGAGACCAATACAACCAAGAGGAGAGCTTCTGAAATAGATGCCCGCGTTCGATTCGTTTGCGCGCCGGGGAGGCTAAACCAGGAGCGCCTCAGAAGAAAGCGAGTAGTCCCTAAATTAATTGTTTCCGGCTTAACCGGAAACATGCAGAACGAAACGGAAAGAAACAGGAATAAACGGAGAGAACGGAATTTTTGAAGCACTTTTGTGGGCAACAGAGGCACAAACGGCGCCTCACCGTCCAGTGACCAGCCACAAGGGTGCAAGACACAGTGTCGGCTTTCTGTTCACGCTCCGCTTTCTGTTGTCTCCTGTTCAAACTGAATCGTTACGCCTTAGACTTACGCATGTAGAACTCCCTCCCTTACCGCGCAGTTGACCGGCCACCGCTTTCTTTGCACCCTCAGCGCCCATGCAAGAACCAGGCGCTATCCAGCATTATCTCGAAAGCCAGATGCCTGCCGCATTGCAAATGCTCCGCGAGATGGTCGCGATCAACAGCTTTACCGAAAACCGCCAAGGCGTGAACCAACTTGCCCGGTTAACAGCAACATCCTTCGCGCCACTCGGGTTCAGGCCGCAATTCGTCCCCGCAACAAACCCGCGCTATGGCGATCACCTGGTGCTCACCCGGCCTGGCCGCTCAGCCCGGAACATCGCGATGGTTTCGCATCTCGATACCGTCTTTCCTCCCGAAGAAGAAGCCGCCAACGGCTTTCGCTGGATGCACGAAGGCGACCGCATCTATGGTCCGGGAACCAATGACATCAAAGGCGGCACGGTGATGATGTGGCTGGTGCTCTCGGCCTTGCGCAACAAGGCGCCGCAGGTATTCGATGAACTCACCTGGAACCTCCTCTGGGACGCGGCTGAGGAAACCTTTGCGCCTGATTTTGGCGGCCTATGCTGCCGCAACCTCAACGACAAGACACTGGCGGCGCTGGTCTTCGAGGCCGAGGGTCGCTCCGCCGCCAACAGAATGCTCGTGGCCGCGCGCAAGGGCCGCGCTACATGGCGCATTACCGTCCGGGGCCGGGGCGCGCATGCTGGCGGAAAGCACGAGCATGGCGCCAACGCTATCACGCAATTGGCCCTCACGCTGCAGCAATTGGCTGCCCTGACAAACTACGCCCGCGATCTCACCTTCAACGCCGGCACAGTCTTAGGCGGGACCGTGCTCAACCGGGTCCCACACGAAGCGGTTGCCGAAGGAGAGTTTCGCGCGTTTTCAGCCGAAACCTATGAACAGGCCAAGACCCAGGTTTTAGCCCTCGCCGGCTCGGGCGCAATTGCCAGTCCTGCCGACGGCTATCCCTGCGCGGTCTCAGTGGAAATTACCAGCGAAACTCGCCCTTGGCCCCGCAATGCGGCTACGGACCGTTTGATAGACCTCTGGCAACGGACGGGGCGCCAACTCAAATTGCCGGTTGGCCTCGAGGAGCGCGGCGGCCTCAGTGATGGCAATCTGCTCTGGGATGTCGTTCCCACCCTCGACGGCCTCGGCCCGTGGGGCGACAACGACCATTGTTCGGAGCGTACGCCAGACGGTTCGAAGCTCCCCGAGTTTGTCGAGGTAAGTTCTTTCGTGCCCAAGGCGCTGCTGAACACGATGGCCATTTCGGCGTTAGCGGATTTATTTTGATTCTTGTTCCATTCCTGGCGGATCGAACCCGGTCTGGCCGTGGCACGGGCCTCTCGCCGGTGGGGACTCGGGCATGATGCCCGAGCCACGGTCTGAGGCCCGTCTGCGCTAGGAAAATCCTAGGTAGTGGCCGCGAGGTTTCGCTCTGGTTTCCAACCCCGGATGGCTAAACTTCAATTCCGAAAGCAAACAATCATATCGACCAACATGAGCATTCCATCCAATAACAACAATGGGTCCAAGAACGTTCTCAACTCCGATGTCGAGGTCAAAGGCACCCTGAAATTCTCCGGTGACCTGACCTTTGACGGGAAGCTGGACGGCGACATCGCTTCGGAAGGCACTCTGAGCCTGGGGGATAACGCTATCATCAAAGGAACAATCGACGTCGGCTCGGTCATCGTGCGCGGCAAAATAACCGGCAATGTTATTGCCAAGGATAAAATCGATATCAAGGCCAAGACCGAGCTGTTTGGCGACATTCGCGCCTCGAAGCTGGTCATCGAAGAAGGAGTCACCTTCGTCGGCAAGAGCGAAATCAATCCAAACAAGGTTTCTCCGGCTGTGCCCCCAACCCGCGGCGGAGATATCCCCAAGGTCAATTCACCGGTCAAAGCCCCGGGCCTCTAATTCTCCAACGCAAGGGCTTTTGAGGAAGGCCCAGGCGGGAAGGGATGAGCCTGAAGGATGAGGATGAACTCGCTTCAAGCCTCATCCTTCAACCTTTGCCTGAGACCGCATGCCAACGATGCCTGTAACCAAGGACACCATTGCGGTCTCATGCCCTAAATGCGGCCATAGCCAGCGTGAACCACGCGAGGCCTACTCGACCCTCTGCAAGAAATGCCACGAGCATTTCCGCGTCCAGGAGACGCTCCGCCCGGCATCCAAACCCGTTCAGACCGTAATCCGGGTTAGGAGCGTTCTTTGTTTTCAGTGCGGCACCGAACTCGATGTGCCTTTAGCGGCCGAATCCACAATGTGCAAACGTTGCAGCAGCCATGTGGACCTGCGCGATTACGTCGTCAACAAGACCGTCTCGAAGAATTTCCGGACTTACGGGCGGCTGGTAATTGAGGACAAAGGGTATGTCCTGAACACCGATTCGCGGGTCGGCGAGGCGGTGGTCAAAGGCCGCCTTATTGGCAAACTGGTTGCCGAACGCACTCTGGAAATTCACACCAACGCCAATATCAAAGGCGCCTTCAGCACAGGCCGTTTGATTATCCCTGCGGGCCACCATTTCCGGTGGCCCGAGCCACTCCGGCTGGGTGGCGCAGACATTTCAGGCGAATTAGCGGCCAACTTGTGCGCCTCCGGCACGGTGCTGCTCCGCGCCGCTTGCCGTTTGTTTGGAAACATTGAGGCCGCCAACCTCGTGGTCGAAGCCGGGGCCGTCTTCGTCGGCTGCGCCAAGATTGGAAGGGCTTACCGGGCTAAGTGCGCTTCGCCCCGGTAACCGAACAGCCGATGGGCCTTGATTGCCTCAACAATTGCCGGCGGCACCAACTCCTCCCAACCTGGTTCGCCCGACTGGATGCGCCCCAGCACCTCGCGGTGGCGGATGCGCAACAAGTCCGGGTTCGATGTGCGAATTTGCTGGATATAGCCGTTTTCCAGCAGATGCGCATACAAATGTTTTAAATGGGGCGCCACCGGATAATTATCCGCTGTGATCAACTGCCCCGAGGGAATGTCCAAATGCGGATAGACATAAAGGCGCGCTGGATTCTTGAAAAGTTGTCCCAGGCCGCCCAACAGGCCCCCTTCGCTTTCGTTGTAAAAACTCTCATCGAAAATTTCTTTGAGATTCGAGGCCCCCAGCGCAATGCCCAGGGGGCGCTTGGTGTACCGGGACAAGTAGGAGGCCAGGCGATGAAACCGGCGGAAATTCGAGACCAGCACCGTTTGGCCCAATGCCCGCAGGGTATCGGCGCGTTGCAAAAAATCATCGGTATCCACCACGTCGCCGGACATCAGGTGGCGCAGGGTCATCTCCATTAAGACTACCGGTGCTTGGCCGCGGAGTGCCGGCTCTTGAACAAACTTCTCGAGACCGCGTTCGAGCACGTCAATGCTGGCCTTGGTCACTGGCCGGAAGCTCCCGCGCAGGACCAGCGCTGGTTTGTCGTAAAGGGCTTCCGCCCATTGAATGGCTTCCCCCTGCGCGGTGAACATCGCAGCTTCCGTGAGCCCTCCCCGGACCAATTGTAGCGCCATCAGCCGATTATCCACACCCCCAAAAGCTGGCCCGGCAAAGCGGACCATATCCACTTCAACGCGTTCCCAGGTCAGGTCATCCAATAGCGAGCGAATTAATGCCTCCGGCTGCGGGTGCGAGTAGAAAGTCCCATACGCCAGGTTGACTCCAACGACCCCCAGGGCCTCTTGTTGCCGCACATGCTCCTTATCCAGCATCCGCAGGTGAATATAAATCTCGGACGGCTCGGCCCCCGGTTCCGCCTGGAACTTAATGCCCAACCACCCGTGGCCGCCCTCGCGGCGTGTCGTCACCGTGTCGGCGAATGCGAAAAAGGCACTGGCGCCGCCGCGT
This sequence comes from Verrucomicrobiia bacterium, assembly GCA_035946615.1. NCBI lineage: Bacteria > Pseudomonadati > Verrucomicrobiota > Verrucomicrobiia > Verrucomicrobiia bacterium. Next base: position 16,124 of record DASYZB010000062.1, on the reverse strand, counting down.
TTATCACCAAGCCGCTCGAGGAGCAGATCGTACTCGTAATCGAGCATCGCTTTGAGCCGGCGCCGGCTCACATACCGGTCCGTGGGCCCGTAAATGGCGTCGCTGACCGCCATGTCATACGCTGAGATGGTTTTGGCGACGGTCTTGGCAGCCCCGCCAACCCGGAAGAACCAACGCGCGACCTCCTGGCCCGCTCCAATCTCGGCGAAAGCCCCGTACCTCTTGGCTTCGAGGTTGATCTGCCTCGCCTTTTGGCTGGTATCCAGGTGTTCGTTGGTCATGTTAAAAAACACTACTGAGGAGTCCCTAACTTGAACTACATCTTCAATCTGCCGATGTTGAGCGACTCGGCTTCTCGGTTTCGGCATTCACGGTATCAGTTTCGCCACCGAAGGCAATACTCCGCCGTGAGCATGATGACCATACAGACACGAGCGCGCAGAACCGCTCAAGTTGTGGGTAATGACAAGGACTTCAGCCGGGTGGCGGGCAAGGTAGCGAGTGGCTAGCCGCTTCAACGGCTTCTCGGCGTTTCTGTCGCGGTCACGCGCGCGAAGCCTCAAAAGCCGTTGAAACGGCTCAATGCTCTCCCGCCAGGAGAATCACCCGTCTGAAGCCGGCTGTTAATGAGAGAACCGGATGGAACGTAAATGCGCATCACACCTCCGACGTCGCCAATCAACCGATACTCCTGATGCACATAATCGAGGATCGCCGGGGCATATGATTGCATGTCTGCCTCCGCGGTGGTCAGCACAATAGTAGGCGGATTGTTTCGCGCCTGCTGAATCAGGGCTTGGTGTTCCGCCAGGGTCTGGTCGCCGGGCCAGAGGTAATTCCAGCGCGTGGGATTCGGGCGATTGCACAAGAAGTAGAACATCGGCTGGTAAGGAAGGCAAAGGATCGGGTGACCCGGCGGAGCCAATCTTTGCAAGCTCTCGACCAAAGCTTTGAGATTATCGGCGCCCGGCAGGCGCACGCCTGCTCGTTCGAGGGGCACCCTATCTGCAGCCGGCAAGGCTGGGCACAACAACGCCGGCGTTAAAAGCCACAGAAAACAAAGCACGGCGGTTGACGCCAGACCGCAGATGATGGTCTTGGCAAGCACGGACGCGGAGTGGTTCTTGTACGCTTGGGTGACGATGTCCACGAATGGCGCCTGAATTGCCTTGAAACATAAGGCGCACAAAATGAAAAAGGGCGGCAAGGTTATAAGGAGATGGCACAGGTCCGACCGGGCGAGCACTTGGCAATAAAACAAGGCCGACCACGCCACCAGGAACGTGAGTGTGGCCTCTTGGAGACCGAAGCGTCCACGTGCAAAGCGCCGCGCCAATTCGAGCGCTGCGAGGATTTCCACAAGCGGCGCAAGGTAATAAAGCACCAGATACGCTTGGGGGCCAAAAGTCAGGCCGGAGCTGACGGAGGGAAAAGGTGAGGAGCTGGTTTTTGCATAAATGGTGAGCGGGAAGACAACGAGCTGTTTGAACATGTCGGGCAAGGCGCCCTTAGCCGTCCAATAAATTCCAAAAGGCAACAGGACCGCGATGAGGCCGGACGCCCAGAAAGCAACCACCCGCTTCATCTCCGGCTTGGAAATGGGAACCCCGCGGGCGTAGTTCAATGCCAGGCTGTAAACGAGCGTCGAGACCGCAAGGTAAAACCCCTCATCCTGCCGCAGCAAAACCGTGCACCCGGCCAAACACCCAGCCGGAAACGCGAGATAACGACGGCGGCCCAGGGTCGCGCGGAAATAGAAAAGGACGGACGCCAGCGCTGCCGCGATGCCTTGCCAGGGAGCAAAAGGAACGAACCCAAAATAGGGCAGTCCCAGAATAGTCGCCGGGAGGGCTGCAGCCAGGGATAAGGCGCGGCCACAGAGATTGCGCGAGATTCCATAAATCAGCAAAGGAATCAGGATGAATAGAGAGAGCCCCAGTATTCGAAGCGAGCAAAGTGATGTGCCAAACACTTTGAATGTGATTGCAGCGGTATAAAAGGAGAGCGGGGGCTGGAGGCTGACGAAATCGCGGTTGGGCACCTGTCCGTCCAGCACTCGAGCGGCGCCATAAGCCAGCAGGCCCTCGTCGCCCAGGTCAAGGCCTGAACGGAACCGCGGCAGCCCAATGAAAAGACAAACCGACACCAGCAACAAGATGGCCATCATATCGCCAATAAAGGGGTTTTGCCTCACTCCAACGCGCCCAATCGCCTCGGCTGGATAGCTGGCCTTGCCTGGCATTGTTTCCCTCGATGCCCGAGTTTTGAGCGAACGAGACGTCATGGAGTTGGCGATACGACGGTCCACCGGATGGTCAGCGATGAGGCAGAAGCGGAGTCATGGCCATTTGTTCAGATCTCTTTAGGGTGTTGCGCCTACAGCCCTATCAAATGCCACCCCGCGGCGCAATCATTTCGGGATGGACCCGGCGCAGATATTACTGAGGAGTCCCTAACAATGGAATACCTCTTTAATCTGCAGATGCTTCGGGTGCTTCTGGCTCCCTCTCCTACCTGCTTAGCGGCCTAATTGCGACCGATGCCGCCGGCAGTTTCGACGGGACATTCGATGATTATTCCGGGGCAGGCGCCATCACCTTCGGCGCCCAGACCAGCATCCTGCACGAGACCGATCCGGGTGTGAACGTCTCCGGCGGAGCCGCGTCATTGTGCCCTATGCGCTCGAAATGAATCCTTACGGCCCTTTCACTACATTGGCTTGGGTCCTATGGGGGAACAATTGGGTCAACACTTTCGTAACCGATACCGTTGATACTCTGACGGCCAACTCCTGGTATCACGTGGTGCTCACCTATGACGGCGCCGCCGCCTTCGCTCTTTATGTCAATGGCCATTTAGGCGCCTCCGCCATTTGGAGCGGTTTTGTGCCTAATCAAGGTGGCTCTGCCAATTTCGGCTGGCGGAGTGATAATGATTGGAAGGCCTTTGCCGGCACCGTGGATGACGTCGCTTTCTATAACCAGGCATTGACCCCGCAACAAATCCAGGCGCATTACCAGGCGACCGTCCGGCTCACCATCACAAAAATCGGCAACGATGTCATGCTTTCCTGGCCCTTCGGCAGGGCTAGGGAGAGGGGCCTGTTCGCTGGTGGCGCTTAAGAATTTCATTGTCGGGTGCAGCGAGTGGAGCCTCCACTCCCCGACCCACACCTCCAAAGGAGGAGAGAGAGACCGCGTTTCGCGCTTATTCCCCTAAAGGCAATGGCCGTGCGGCGCGCCCGCCCCTCCCTGAGAATGTTCAAACTCCAGCGGCCAGTGCGACACAACATCAAATGCCGATCAAAGAGGTGCGCTCACCTGAGACGCACCCAAGCCGGGGCGTGATCACTGGCCCCGGGCTGGCCGCGCACCCACGTGTCCACGCCGGCATCGGCCAGTTGCGATTTGAGCGGAGGGTTTAGCAGGAGATGATCGATCCGCAGCCCGGAGTTCCTTTGCCAGTGTTGGCGGAAGTAATCCCAGAAAGTGTACACCCGCTGGTCCGGGAAATGCGCCCGAAGCGCATCGGTCCAGCCTTGGGCCAGCAGCCGCTGGTAACAAGCCCGGGTCTGCGGCTGAAGCAACGCGTCTTTACGCCACGAGCGCGGGTCGTAAATGTCAAAATCAGTAGGCACGACATTGTAATCGCCGGCCAGCACCACGGGTTGGCCGCTTGGGCACAGGCTGGCCGCATGGCGCAGTAACCGTTCAAACCAGGCCAGCTTGTAATCGAATTTGGGCCCTGGTTGTGGGTTCCCGTTTGGCAGGTACAAGCAGCCGACCAGGATTCCCTTGACCATTGCCTCAATATATCGGCTGTGCGTATCCTCAGTGCCATCGGGCAGCCCCCGGCGAGTTTCAACCGGATTGGTGTCACGCGCCAGAATAGCCACCCCGTTCCAGGACTTCTGCCCATGCCAAACCGCCCCATAACCCGCAGAACAAATCGTCAGAGCAGGAAAGGCCTCCTCGCTCGCCTTCAGTTCCTGAAGGCACACGACATCGGGCGTTTCCCGTTGCAGCCACTCAATTAAATTGGCCAGACGCGACCTAATGCCGTTGACGTTGTAAGTCGCAATTTTCATTGGCGCTTTGGGCGTTTGCTTGCGCATCTATTGTGCTATACTCGCTGAAGAATCACAAACCCGCCTGAACTCGATCCGCATCATGTTGAATGACACGTTTTTAGTGATGGGGCGCCCAGCCTCATCTGAGAACCTTCAAGAGCGCCAACCTCCGCCTGCATACCGCAATGCTAGCGTCTCAAGCGTCCTCTCCAACTCAGGCCCGCTTGGCTTTATGAAACTCAGCGAACGATGTTATGGATTACCCCTTTGAAGGGCCCCCGGCTCTTTTCCCTTTCCCCATCCCAAATCCCCTGGACAACCAGCCGCAAATCCTCACCCGTTCCTGAACTTTTCTTTGTCGGATTTTGGTTTCCTTGGTTATTAAATAAGTGAGATGCAGGCCAAATCCGATGCGCAGCTCCTACGCGATTATGCCGAACAGGGCACTGAGGCATCATTCACCGAACTCGTCAACCGGCATACTAACCTCGTGTATTCCGCCGCGTTCCGGCAGGTGAATTCCCACGAAACCGCCGCGGAGATTGCCCAGAGCGCGTTCATCGGACTGGCGCGCGGTGCTCGGTCCTTAGCGCCCCGGTTGGCGGCACAAGCGTCATTGACGGGATGGCTTTGCCGCAGCGCCCGCAATCTTTCGCTCAACTTCCGGCGAGATGAGGTTCGGCGACGAATGCGTGAAAGGGAAGCCATGGAACAACTCAACTCGATTTCTGACACCGCTCCCGATTCGGAACGCCTGCGTCCAGTGCTGGACACCGCCATGTCAGAGCTTAACGAAACCGACTTCGACGCGCTCGTGCTGCGCTTTCTCAAAAATCAGGATTTGCGTAGCGTAGGTTCGGCGCTGGGCGTCAGTGACGATACGGCGCAAAAGAGGGTTGCGCGCGCGCTTGAAAAGCTCCGCGAACATTTAGCGCGGCACGGCATCAACACCACCGCGGCTGCTCTGTCCACCGTCATCTCCGCTAACGCCGTACAAGCCGCTCCGCCCGGTTTGGCCGCTTCCATTTCAACCGCCGCAGTTCTGGCTGGAACAACCCTCGGTACCACCGCGACGACAACCGCCATCAAAACAATCGCCATGACAACACTGCAAAAACCTCTTGTCACTGCCGCCCTTGTTGTCCTTGCCGGAACAGGACTCTATGAATCTCGCCAAACCGCGAAATTACGCGAGCAAAACGAGACTCTACAGCAACAGCACGCGCCATTGGTCGGCCAAATCCGGCAATTGCAATCGGAACGAGATGACGCGACGAACCTCTTGGCGGCCTTGCTCGCAGAAAGAAAGCAATGGCGGTCAGAGCCAAACGACACCGCGCTTTTGAGACTGCGCGGTGAGGTGACGCGCTTGCGCAAGGCCGTTAGAGAAGGAACAAACGATGTGGCCGATGTTGGCCTGGCAGAAGCCGCGGCTAGAATTAGCCAAACGAAAGAATGGTTGAAGCAAACGCCAGCAGAGAAAATTCCTGAACTTGACCTTATCGACGTTTCCCATTGGGTGAATTACGTAAGCGCAGTCCCCAAGTGGCAAGGGACCTCGAATGATTTTGAGTTGGTTTTGGGCAGCCTGCGCACAGAGGCGAAGGAACAGTTTGCCATGATTCTTGGGGGATGTTTGGATAATTACCTCGTCGCTAATGGCGGTCAGTTGCCCACTGATCTTTCAGAATTAAAGCCCTATCTCATGAACTGGAACAATCGCGCCACTCATTATGGCATCAAATCCCTGGAAATTAATGATGCCATGCTCCAGCGCTATCAACTGCTTGCAACTGGAAACGTGAGCCAACTCGCCCCATCAGAACCGTTGGTTTCGGAAAAGCTGCCTATTAATAACGCGCAATACGACGGCCTGTTTAAGATTGGCACGTTTAATTTTTCCTACACTGCCGTTTCTCCAATCGGCTCTAGTGGCAGTGGCCCGATAATAGCCGCTTTTAAGAACAACGCTCTGAAACAGCTATTTGGAGGCCAGTAATCGCGGAACCGCCGCGCAATCATTTCATTGGCGCCGAGCTCGACCCGCACCAGGGATTGTGTTAAACGGAGCTATGCACGCCGTCGCGTACTCCTGTCGTTTCGCGCTTGGGGTGTTCCTTTGGGGCGTGTTTAGCGTCTGCGGCTCGACCCATGCCGGCTTTTGGATCACAGCGTATTACCCCGGTTATCGGCAGAGTTACCTGGCCGCCTCTAATATCGACTTCACAGTTGTTACCCATGTAATCCACTTTTCCGTGATGCCCAATCCGGACGGCACACTGGACCCCGCCCTCAACGCGATCATACCCGCGCGGACCGCAGACCTGGTGGCCCGAGCCCACGCCGCCGGACGCGCCGCCCTCATCTGCGTGGGTGGCGCCGGCAGCCAGCCAGGCTTCCAGGCCGCCACAAGCAGCTTGAATCGCCCAGTATTTATCAGCAACATCCTTGGGTTTATGTCCGCATACGGCTATGACGGCGTGGATATCGATTGGGAACCGCTTCCTGCTTCTGATTTTAACCAATTCACGAATTTCGTGAAGGCCCTCCGCTCAGCCTTGAATGAGTCTTCATCAAAACTCCTCACCGTCGCAGCGCCAGCTTACCCTGTTCCCGGAGATCCACCCGCTGCGGAATTTGCCATGTTCGCTGCGCTCCAAGGGCAACTGGATCAAATCAATATCATGACCTACGACCTTTCTGGCGCCTATCAGGGCTGGGTCACCTGGTTTAATGCACCGATTTACGACGGGGGTTATCGTTTCCCCAGCAACGGTCGGCTCGTGCCCTCGGTTAATGGCGCCGTCAGCAACTTCGTCTCAAATGGTGTGGCCTCCGCCAAGCTGGGGCTGGGCATTCCCTTTTATGGCAAGGCCTGGACCAACGGCGCGGGTACCTCGACGAGCGGGACCCTGTTGCCGCGTCAAAGCTGGATCGGCGCCCCAACGGTTACGGCGCTCACCTATTCTCAAATCATGTCCAACCAGTACCAAGCGAGCCGCTATCATTGGGATGCTGCAGCCCAAGCCGCCTACCTCAGTGTCACCAGTTCAGTCCCGGCGAATGACGATTTCCTTTCCTTCGACGACGAATATTCCTGCCGGGCGAAAGTCAGCTTCGCCAGGAACCATTTTCTCGGAGGGCTCATGATTTGGGAACTCGGCCAAGGCTATTTCGCCGGAGCGCCAAACGGCCAGCGGGACCCGCTGCTTCAGACAATAAAACAGGCCTTGGCTACTCCGCAGTTGCTGTCCGTAGCACCCACCAATCAAGACATCCAGTTCACATTCACTACACTGCCTCTGGCGGGGTATCGGGTGCTGTGGACGAGCAACCTGGAGCCGCCTGCGTGGAAGACCTTCAGCAACAACGTTCCTGGTAACGGCGCTCCTCTTCAGATGCTGGATTCCGGCGCCCGGACTGCGGCGCCTCAACGCTTTTATCGCGTGCAAACGCCGCCCTAAATTCCCTTCGAATTTACCTGTCAATATCGGGACCGCTCTGGTAAAACTGACCGTGCAGAACCCGGTGACGCTGTGAAACCCCACGCGACCCTTTTGGCCGGTTGAATTGAAAGAGAATTGAGACCTATGAAATCAACAAAAAGAACGTCCTTGCCTGAAGCCGTCATGCTGACCCTGACAGGACTTGCCGCACTGGGCGGTTACAATGCGCGCGCGGCATATCCTGACTTGATTCTTTCAGATCATCCCGTGGCCTACTATCGCCTGGAAGAGACCTCAGGCGCGACCGCAGCGGACTCATCGGGCAATGGGTTCGACGCCGTCTTTAGCTTCAACAGCACCGGCACATTCCCTATCTTGGGGGAACCCGGCATAGACACCAACTCGGTTTTGTTCAACGGCGGCGCTGACTTTGCCTCGGTGAGCATTCCCTATCAACCGGAGCTTTCCCCGACGAATTCCGATGGCATCACCGGCGCGCCGTTCTCGGCCGAATGCTGGGCGCAGGCCACGAGCGACTCGCTCTCGGATTATACCTCGCCCTTGGCGATGTCAGGGGCTTACACAACGAGTTACCCCAGCGGCTCGGGCTGGAATTTCTACCAGACGCAAGGCCCCGGAAGCGGATGGGCTTTGTTCATCCGCGGCGGGGCGGTTTATACGTTCTTTGGCCCGCCCGTAACGCTGCTGCAATGGTACCACTTGGCCGTTACTTGGGATGGCGCCGCGGCAACCTTTTACGTCAATGGAGTGTCGCAAGGCTCATCCGCGATCAATTATAAAGCCGTCGATCCACTGGCCGGCTATGCCGGAGCCATTGGCGCCGGCCCGCAAACTGGCCATGGAGCCTTCGCGGGCGGCGTGGATGAGGTGGCCTTTTATACCAACACTCTGACCGCAGCCCAAATCCTGGACCATTATCAGCTTGGCACCAATTCCTTCCGTGCCCCCAACACCCCGCCCGTTTTCGTATCCACTCCGGGCCCGACGACCAATTATTCCGGGACCAGGGTGACCTTCAGCGCTGTGGTAAACGGAACCCAACCGCTGCATTATCAATGGAAGCGAAATGGGACCATCGTCGCCGGGGCCACCGACAGCAGCTACTCGTTTATCTGTTATTATCCAGCGGATGACCAGGCCACTTTTTCCATCACGGTCACCAACAGCGTCGGGCTGACCAATAGCCCCCTGGCGACTCTCACGGTTTTGACCAACCTGAACATTATCGCCGATCCCTATTCCATCACCAGAAACGTGGGCAGCGCCGCCGCCTTTCGGGTCGCTGCAAGTGGCGCAGTGCCCATCCAGTACCAGTGGTTTAAGGGAACGACAGCAATCGCCGGCCAAACCAGCGATACGCTGTGGCTGACCAATTTACAATCCGCAGATGACGGTTCGCTCTTTCATGCGCATGTGTCCAACCCATTCACTTCGGCAGATACAATGGACGCATCGCTTTCTGTTGTGGCTCGGGCAGTCAACGTTCCGTTAACCGGCTACGCCCAAATCGTCGCGGCCGATCACCCGGTGGCTTATTGGCGGCTCGACGAACCCAATGGAAGCGTCACCGCCGTTGATGCCGTGGGCAGTTTCGATGGGACATATGATAATTCCAAAGGGGACATCACCTTCGGTGTGCCGCCGGGCATCCCCGGTTTCAGCAACCCTTCGCTCGCGTCTTACGACCAAGCCGTCGATCTAAGCGACACCAATACTCTCGCGATCGGTCGGGGCGGTGTGGTGCGGATTCCTTACGCCCTCGAACTCAATCCATTCGGGCCTTGGTCGATGGAAGCTTGGGTTCGGCCAGATTCCAACGACACCAACAATAATTTCCGCAGCGTGATGTCTTCGTTATACAATTACAACTTCAGCGCGGCTGTTTATGGCTGGGTCATTTACCAGCACCCCAACTCCGGCAACGGCGCATGGACCCTGGGCTTGTTTAATGGCACCGGCGGCCCCGGCTTCTTCGGGAGCGATTTCGGGCATATCCCGCTAATCCCCGGGAGTTGGTATCATCTGGTCCTCACAGATGACGGGACCAACATCATTCTTTACGTCAATGGCGTCGCCGGCAGTGCTCGGACTACTGTGGCAGCCTCGGGGTTTATTCCTAATGGCATAAATGGCGACCCCACCCTCTCGGCAGGTTCTGAGGTGCTGGGCCAGCGCGGTGATGCCGCCTTCTTCGGCTTCTCCGGCGCGATGGATGAAGTCGCTTTCTATAACTATGCGCTGGCCCCTTCGCAAATCGCTGCCCATTCTCAAGCTACGCCCTTGTTGACGATCACTAGAACCGGCGCCAGCGTCGTCCTCGCATGGCCAGTCGGCACGCTGCAATCCGCCACGGCCCCAGGCGGCCCATTCAGCGATCTCAACCAGCCATCGCCCTATTCACCTTCAACCAGCGGCCCGCCCATGTACTATCGGGTCAGACTGCCGGCGCAATGATGGCGGATAACGCCCCTGGATGCCCGACGGCAGGCCGAACTCCAAGAGGGGTTCCAGACGGTGCAACGCGCAACCGCATCCGATCCGGACGGATATGTCACCAATGTTGAGTTTTTTGCCAACGGCGCGGATTTGGGCCGCGGACTGCCGCTGGCGACGGACCCGCCCAGCCCCATCGGCATCGCGTATTATCTGGCATGGTCGGACTCGCCCGCCGGCAATTACGCTTTGACCGCCGTCGTCACCGACAATGGCGGCTTGTCCGCCACCTCGGCGCCGGTGAAGATTTCCGTGGTCAACAGTCCTCCGCCGACCAACGTTCCGCCAGCGGTTCGCATTGATAGCCCGACCAACGGTGCGACCTTTCTCGCGCCAGTGGACATTCCAATTTTCGCCTCCGCCGGCGCCAGCAGTGGCTTGGCCGCGATTGAATTTCGTTGATCCCGACGCCCAAAGCTATCCGTCCCGATTCTATCGCGCCGTGCCCTTGACCAATCCGCCATCGGAATAACCCGAACCGGGTTGACACGAAAATTCAGGCACTTGTGCAAGAATTAATTCCGAGTCGTCCTGTGCATCATCGCCCCGAGGAAACTGTGCTCATCACGTCATTCGTTGAAAACTCGATAAAAGGGAAACACTCTGGGATGTGCGAATCCCAGACCCCATGCGGGCTCCAGAACCAGCCGCCAGAATCCTGTGCCGGTGGCGGCGCTTTGTATTGATTAAAGCGGGAAAAGTCGATGCGCCAAACGTCTCTTGGCTGGGGCGGCAAAGCGCGCCCGTCGGCCTTTGCTAGCCATTTCATTCCTTCCCATGGAAACGCCAACTCCACCGTCCAGCCACGGTCCTTGTCCTTGTCATTATTGAGCGTGCCGTCGATATGAACGGCCGTTTTCCGCCCGGGGAACGTCCATGCCCACGAACCCAGCCGCAGCCCGCGCGGGTGATTGGTATAGCCAACTCCATTAAAAGGTTTGACGAGCGGGTTCGCCCGACGGAACGCGGGCTCCCGGGCAAAGCCATCCTTTTCGTAGGTATCTTCCCACATGAAGAATGCCTCATAGACGGTGTTTAGCGCGTTGATTTCGAATTCGTAGTAACTGTCCCGTCCTGCAATAAACACCTCGGCATCGTTGTTTTCGTAAATGGGAGAGTTGTGTTTGGTGAAGGTGGCCTGCACGTTGGGTTCCTCCAGCCAGAAGCCGACGTAAAGATTGTTTTTGTCCCACAGCACACTCACCCGTGTGTCGTGCAGCGTCGGCGCCCCGGTGAGAATATCCACGAACCGTGTGGAGCGCGGAGCCGTTTGCCAGCACGGCTCGTCCAGCTTGCCATCGATCCGGATAGGCTGCGAAACACGGTAGGCGGTGTAGTGGGGAATCTTTTCCGGGTCGCACGGGAAGGCCGACGCGGCGTTGGTGGCAGCCCTGATACTCGCAGGCCCCAGGAATGAGAGGGACCCGGTGACACACAAAACCATGAGGCAATACTGGGCGGCATGAGCTGGAAAAAGCGGGCGTGGGTTCAGCATGCACACAGCTTAGAGACTGCAGCCCGATTTTTCCAGCGAGCTTTACAGCCGCGTCTGCCCTTAATACCTCAGGTTAGGACTGTGCACGAAAAACTGCCGTGAACCTCCATTTGCCAGGGGGCGCAACAAGCGCACATCACCTGCACAGCCTTGTCGCCCTCGGCGATGTTATCCTTGAAATGGTGGCTGAGTATGTTTTAGACGGTGGCGGGTTTGGGCATGAGTTTGCGTCGTCGCCCGGCAAGTTCGTCGGCCATCTGGATAGTCGCTCGTTTGTTCAAGGGATAAATGAAAAGCAAGACTGTGCAAATGGCAAACAGGACGCCAACGGCGACGCCACTGTTGAAGCGATACCCGGCGACGGCTTTAGGCGCCGAAGGAAGAGCCGTTTCGTAAGCAAAGAAGCCTTGCATGATCCATAGGAACGATGCGGAGCCAAGCGCCAGGCCGGACTTCAGCGCGAATCCAATCGTGGCGAAAACCATTCCGGTAAAGCGACGGCCCAGCCTCCATTCGGAATAATCCGCTACGTCCGCGAAAATTGCCCAAGTCAGCGGAATGGTGGGAGCATAGACAATGGAGATAAAGGCAGTTAGCCACACCATGCCCCAGACATTCGCAGGCGACAAAAGATAAAACGCCAAAGTGCCAACTGCCGCTAAGGCAAAGCCGCCGGCCGACACAGCCTTTTTCCCAAACCTTCGCGCCAGCGGCGGCGACAACAGAATGACGATCATAATCAAGCCGGTGCCGAGCATGTTGATAATGCTGTTGAACACGTCCGCCACATTGGAGCTTGCGGGATTGGCAAGGTCTCCATGGACAATATAACCAAGAGTTTCGAGAATTCCGCCCTGCGGCTCCGCGCCGACGGGCGCCACCAGGCCGAAGCGTTGCACAAAATCGAACATCGCCCCCTTATTGGCGTAGTAATGGTAGTAATTGTAGAGCGCCCCCCCGCGAAACGAGAGAATGGCGAAATGCACGAGCGTCCAGAAAAACATGACCCGCCACGGGCCGTTCTTGAGCAGGTCGAGGAAATCCTGTTTTGGCGATGACTTCCCGGTCCTGGCCGGCTGGACGCGTTCGCGAGTCGTGGCGAAGGTGATAAGAAACAATACCAGACAAAGCGCTGCCCAGATGCTCATCGTCATCCGCCACCCGTACTGTCGGTCATGGCCGATGGCAAATTTTGCCACCAGCGGCAGGGTGAATCCGCCGACGATGAACTGCGCTGCGTTGACGGCAATGAAACGAAAGGAATTCAGTTGCGCCCGCTCGTTGATGTCACCCGTCATGACGCCGCCGAGCGCAGCGTAGGGCATGTTGTTCATCGAGTAAACCGTCATGAGCAACGTATTGGTGATCACGGCGTATGAAACCCTTGCGGCCATGCTCCAGCCCTTCGGCGTTGTGTAAGCGAGCACCATAATGATGGCCCACGGCACGGCGGTGAACAGAATCCATGGCCGGAATTTTCCCCAACGCGTGGTGGTGCGATCGGCGAGAATACCGACAATCGGATCGGCGACGGCATCCCACAACCGTGGCCATAGCAGAATGGCCGCTGCAGCGCCGGCGCTTAGCCCAAAGGTGTCGGTGTAAAAATTGAGCTGGAACAGCACCATCGTCATGAACACGAAATTCGCCCCGGCATCCGCGCAGCTATACCCGGCCTTTTCGAAGAAGGAGAGCTTCTGCTCGTTATCGCTCATGGAAGATTCAGGGTTGTTTGGTCACTGTCAGAATCAACTTCTGCAAGTCCGCGTCGCGAGATGAGTTCCCGACCATGATTTCGAAGGCGCCGGGCTCAACCGCGTATTTCATGTTCACGTCGTAGAACGCCAAGGATTCAGGCGTGATGTCTAGCCCCACTTTCTTCGTTTCACCGGGCTGGAGCCAGACCTTTTTGAACCCCTTCAACTCCTTAACGGGCCGGGTGACCGAACTGACGCAGTCGCGGATGTACATCTGCACCACTTCCCAGCCGGCGCGTTTACCGGTATTGGTCACATCCGCCAAAACACGAGTCGAACCCTCGCAAGTGATTCGCTTCTTAGCGAGCCGGACATTTTGCAGCTTGAACGTGGTGTAACTAAGTCCAAAGCCGAACGGGAACAGGGGCGAAACGTCGTCCCAGAGGTAACCGCGTCGCGCCGACGGCTTATGGTTATAGAAAACGGGCAGATGTCCCGCCGAGCGCGGTATGGAGATAGGGAGCTTGCCACCCGGATTCACGTCGCCAAACAACACCTCCGCCAGTGCCAGGCCGCATTCCTGGCCCAGATACCAGCATTCAAAAATGACCGGCACGTCCTTCGCCACCTTGTTGATCGATAGCGGACGGCCATTGAACAGAAACACAATCACCGGCTTGCTGGTAGCCAGCATCGCGTCCACCAGTTCGTCCTGGAGCCCGATAAGATCCAGGCTCGTGCGGTCGCCCATGTGCTTGAGGCCCCAAGCTTCTCGCGATGTTTGTTCATTGCCGCCGATAGCCAGCACAATCGCCTCGGCCTGCTTCGCCACCTCCACCGCCTCGGCAATCTGTCTCCGGTCTTGGGCTGGATCGCTCGCGACAACAGCGCCCTCCTGCCAGGAGCCGCCCTGGGTGATCTTACAACCTTCTGCATAAAGCACCGTCACCTGATCACCAATCCGGGCTTTGATGCCCTCGAGCACCGTAACGTTGTGCTTGGGCAGCCCGCTGTAGCCGCCCAGCAACATTCGGTTGGCATTTGGCCCGATGACCGCGATGGTCCTTAGCTTTGAAGCATCGAGGGGCGCCAGGTTGTTCTCATTCTTGAGCAGCGTGATTGTTTCCCGTGCAGCCTCGAGTGCCAACTCACGGTGTGCTTCGCAGCCAACTCCCCGGGCTGCTTCCTCCGGATCGACGTAAGGATCGTCGAACAGGCCCATCTGGAACTTCCAATGCAGCATCGGGGCGACCAGATCGTCGAGCTGCTTTTCTTTGAGGGCGCCCTTGCGAACCAGATCGACCAGATGGAGGTAACAATCCGGCTCCGGCAGCTCAATGTTCACACCAGCCTCAACAGCCAGCCGGCAGGCTTCCCTTTTGTCCTTCGCCACGAAGTGTCCATGGGTGTCGGGACGGTAACCCAGTTCCCAGATTGCGTAGTAATCCGAAACTACAAATCCCTTAAACCCCCATTCTCTGCGAAGCACGTCCTGTAACAGCCACTTATTGGCGTGAGAGGGCACACCGTCAATCTCGTTGTAGGAAGCCATCACGCTAACAGCCCCGGCTTCGCGGATTACCTCTCGAAATGGTTGCAGGAAGGTTTCGCGCAGCACGCGCTCCGAAATATTAGCCGGCGCGCAGTTCTGGCCCGACTCCGGCTGCCCGTGCGCGGCAAAGTGCTTCAACGTCGCCATGACGCGCTTCTTGTCCTTGAATGTGGCGTCGCCCTGGAATCCAAGGACCGCAGCGATACCCATCCGGGTGGTCAGGTAAGGGTCCTCGCCATAGGTCTCCTCGACGCGGCCCCAACGTGGGTCACGGGCAACATCCACCACCGGCGTGAGCGCCTGATGTGTGCCGCGGAGCCGCGCCTCGTACGCTGTCATGGTGAAGAGCCGCTCGACCAGCGTCGGATTGAACGTGGCGCCCAGCCCGATGGGCTGGGGGAAACTCGTGCCCTCACGGGCCGCGTGGCCGTGCAGGCATTCCTCGTGAAAGATGACCGGAATGCCAAGTCGCGAGTTCTCCAGGAAAAACTTCTGAACGGCGTTGGTCAACTCAGCCATCTGCCGCGCCGTGCGTCCCATCCACGGCGCGGTGGCTGGGGCGCCAGCATCACTAGGGCGGCCCACCTGGCCCAGGCCGAGCCCTTTCCTGAACGCAGCCCTGGCCTTGGTTGGGTCGAAATTGCCATCGGCGTCCACGAGCTTTTGAGCCTTTTGCTGCCAGACGCACGTCATTTGTGCGGCCTTTTCCTCGAGCCTCATGCGCGCAAGCAGGTCTTTAA
This sequence comes from Verrucomicrobiia bacterium, assembly GCA_035946615.1. NCBI lineage: Bacteria > Pseudomonadati > Verrucomicrobiota > Verrucomicrobiia > Verrucomicrobiia bacterium. The sequence goes on along the minus strand of DASYZB010000062.1, from coordinate 611 downwards.
CACGACGCGCAACCGGCACATCCGTATTCCTGTAAAGTGGAATGGCTAATGGACTTTGACCGCGTCTCATTGGATTGTCTTCCACCTGAAACACGCGCCGCCCTTGCGGTCCGGACGGGGGCCGGTGGCTGAAATCGCTACCACACCCGGGTTGTGCGGCTTGGTGGTTAGATAGCGGTGGTTGACGAGAGACATGAGCATGGTGTCACCGCGCATGAGGTTTATCCATTGAAACCATTCAGCTTCGCCCGGCATCTTTCCCGTGAGATTCTTCAAGATAACAACGTCATCAGCCACGGAAACCAATCGGCTGCTGGCCGTCTTCAGCGCCACATGGCCCTGGCCCAGATCAACGACCTGAAATTGCGCGTTCTGGCCGGCCGCCGCACTCGTATCGGCTGCAATATTCACCAGTGACATCTTCTGAGTATCGACAGCCAGCAAGCTGCCATCGGCGCCGCTGCTCAGGATAATGGTCCTGCCTATGGGCAGCGCGCGCTCAACGCCCCTCGCGCGCGGTTCATCAACCGTGAAATTATCGAAATCGGCGTAACCTCCGGGTTTGCCGGTGTCGTTGTAATTAAAGAGGCTAATTCGGACGCCTTGAAAGG
>DASYZB010000061.1 GCA_035946615.1 Verrucomicrobiia bacterium | reverse complement strand
CGTAACCGAGGGGCTGAACTCGAAAATCCAGAGTCTCAAGTCCGCTGCCCGAGGCTTTCGCAACTTTCACAACTACCGGATTCGTATCCTGTTCTTCTGCGGAAAGCTCAATCTCTACCCACTATGATCCCCGTAGAAACTAATAAACGAAGGGCGAGTTGGGCGAGGCCAGGTAAGCCGACGTGTTATCGCCCATGACCAGTCCCGGCACTGCCGAGCCCTGGTTAAAGAAATAAAAAATGCCCTCCTCTTCCATCAGCCGGCTCACGAAGTTGAAGCTGGTCTCCCGGTACTGCACACAGAAAGTGTGAGGGGAATAGGTGCCGCTCAGGTTAAGGGTTGGAACATAGGTAGTGACGGCGCGATACACGCTCGACACCACCGTTGGGAAACTCAGGTTCTGGTAAATGCCATAATCGGTCTTGAGCGCCATATAAGCCAGGGGTGACTCGAGCCGCACCGTGTAGAGAAAATTGGTTCCATCCAAGCCAGCCGAAGTGCAGGCAGTGACCAATCCGCCAAAACTTGTAATGTGGCCGCTGCGGCTGTAAGTCAACTGTCCGGCCTGGCCGAGTTCGGAATCGGGATTCACCACAGCGCCGGGCGAACTGACCTCCACCACATAATAGTATGGCTGGGAAATCCCCTCGTAACCGGAGAACCCAACCACCCTGCCGAAGGCCGAACCGTTGATGGTGAAGGAAAAGCCGGGGCTCACCCCGTTGGCGCTTGAGGTTTGAGCGAGATTTGCAAAAGCCAATGTGCTGTCGCCGCCTGCACCGAGTTCTGCCTGCTGAAACGCCTGATAAGCCCCGCTGCCGCCGTCATCGATGCTGGCCCCATTTACCGCCCCTGCCGCAATCTTGTCGCCAGTCACCGCCCCGCTTGCCAGCATCCCCGATGTAATCCCGCCTGAAATCACCCCTTCCGCAGTCACCGCATACGGCGCAGCAGTGAACTGCTGGCGCGGCGTGAGCGTGGCAAATGCGCTGCCACCGTTTGTCTCCACACCGATCTCGAGCCAATTAGTCGCCCCATTCCACACGCTCGAACCGAAGTCAATCGTCACGGTGAACAGGCCGTTGCTCACCCCCACGGCGCTGTTGGTGATCGGCCCGGCCAGCGCCGCGCCGCCGGTGTTGCTGCTGAACAGGGTAAAGGTAAGATCGTAACTCCCACTGACCGGGCCGCCGTTGTTTTGCAGCCGGCCCTGGTATGTAAAGGCCGTCCCTTGGGCCTTGATGCGATTCACGCTGGCGCAAAGGACCAGCGCCAGTAGCACGTGGGAAAGCCTGGAGCCTGGTGATTTCATAGATTAATGGTGCGGTTCGGATTCAGTCGTCAGGTCTGCTGATTGGCGATGTCACGTCACAGATCCTTCGCCTGCATTAATGGGTGACACGCAGCAATAAACCACAGCAGCCTTCGATAGCGCAAGCACTTTCGCCCCAGTAGCCTGCGTTATCTGCGGTCCAAACCACCATTTCTTTGCGTTCTCTGCGTTTGTTTTGGGGCCTGGTAATCGCCCCCCAAAAAGCGCGCCAATTCAAAACCGGGGTGATTCCTCAACCCAGTGGCAACTTGGATTCCGCCCGTGTGGGGCCGTCGTGCAGTTTTATAATCCGTTGCGCTTCCGGATGAACCGCCGGGTTGCCGACTTGGCGTATCAATTCGCATGTCGCCCACTGCGTGGCGCACTTTTGGTATCGTGCTTCCCAATCCTGGAACCGCGCTTGCTGTTTTGCATCCAACCACCCGAGTCATTCCTGATTTCTCGCAATAGCCGTTCCCGAAACGGGCGGTTGGGATAATAGCCCCCACCTTTCGGCGGAAAATCTCCAGTTCGAAAACGCTCCGCCAATTGCTGCGCGGCCTGATTGGCAAGGCTTTGCGCTTCTGCCGCACTTTGAAAAGACCAACACCAAGCCACGAAACCGGCGCTCCTGCCTCTGGCCCCATTCTTTTTCCGCACCGCCCCCCCATGCCAAGGCCATCAAGCTCACGAAAACCGTTCACTGCGGCAGCACTCGGAAAAAGCGGCAAGGCAAAGCCGTCCCCGAGAGCTGCCACTCAACAATTGCGCCGCTGTTGGTGACCGTTGCCACGGACACCCAGTCGGCCAGGTTGGTCCATTATCTCCGGCGCAAAAGAGAAAATCCGGTTGGCTGACCACGCGTTGCGCGGCCTGCTGCATAACAATCCCATTCGTGAAATAGGTGTCCGTGAATGGAACGGTCATGGGAATGGGCTGCCATTCGCTGTCAAAGGACTGTTGCACGAATGTGATTTTTTCAACACCTGCCCTCCAGGCGCCATCCACAAGTTTTTGTTGGGGATCGCTGCCGGGAGCGAGCTGCACATCAGGCAGGAGGGTCGCATAATTGACGTTTGTCTGGTTAAGGAGAAACCGGAGGCCGCCGACATCATCATAGCTGAGGCCGGTGTAGAAAGCGCCAAAAGGACTGATCCCGGAAAACCCGTCGGCAACCGTAAACCCCAAGGGGACATCTGGATCGGCAGGAAAAAGTTGCACCTCGGCATGGCCCGCTTGTTGGATATAGTTTCCGGCAAAAAGCAGGCCGTTCAGATAGGCCGTGGGAGCAAGGGTGCGCGGGTCAAAATTCCGTTCCCAAATGTAGTCCGGAACTGTTCCTGGTGGCCAGGAAACCTCAACCGTATTGTCGGGAATAAAGGGGTCCCAACGCCGGACAACAAAGATGTTGCGACTGGGCGCAGCCAATCCGAGATGCCCGACCACGAGAGA
>DASYZB010000060.1 GCA_035946615.1 Verrucomicrobiia bacterium | reverse complement strand
GGGCGTTTGTTACTCCTATACGGAGAAACCGCCTCCTTGTTGAGGCTAAAATGCCGGCACCTCCGGGTGTCGCGCCTGCACCGACCGGAACCATTCGAACTTTAACTACATCTCGTCGGTCTGAGGCTCTGCCTCGCTAGTTCAGTCTTCAGCCCACCGACCACCGACCACCGGCCACCGGTTGCGCCAAATTGCAGTTAGTTGCGCCAAATTGCAGCTAGTTGCAGCAAATTGCACTTCGCTCATTTTGCCTCAGGGCTCACCGCTGCCATGTAGGTAAATGTCACCAAATGTAACTAACTGTCGCCAAATGTAGCCACAAACTGCCCAGGCCCCCTTCCGCAAGCCTCTCCCAGGCGGGTCCTCTCGCCCCGTTCCCTTCGATGCTCCACCACGCGTCACTGGTGGACACCGGATGTCACCGGTGGACACTACAAACTACCCCTGCTTCCCCGCCTCTCCCGGAATTTCCACTTGCCGCAGCTTGGAATTAACGGCATAAGATTCTTAAATTTATAGGCCCGATATTCAGAACATTCGGAAGGTCCTGCTAGTCCGGTTGGGCGGCTTGGGGGATGTGGTGTTTACTTTGCCGGCGGTCAATGCGCTCAAGGCGGCCTTTCCACAAGCGCAGAGCACCTTTTTAATCTACAAAGAATTTGCGCCTTTGCTCGATGGTTTTCCGCAGATTGACTCCGTGATCACCCTCGACCGCTCCCGCTACCGCGGGCTCAATCCAAAGACTCTCCTGCCAGAGGCCCTGGGGATGCTTTGGCAATTGTACCGCAACAAGTTTGACCTGACCATCGATTTCCAGGGGTTTGGCGAGACCGGATTGCTCAGCTTGTGGACCCGAGCCCCGCATCGGTGGGGTATCGTTTATCGGCCCACTCGAGGCTGGCCTTATACGCGAGCGGTTCGGCGAAACCCTGAACTGCACCCCATCGAGTATCACTTGGACCTGTTGCAACGCGGCGGAAGCATTTCATCCTCGCCGTGCCGTAATCGGTTCATTGTCCCGGAACAGGCAGCCGCCCAGGCACAACAACTCTTTGCGGATTGGAACCTCGAGCCGAGCCGGCCCACGCTCTTTATTCAGCCTTTCACCAAAGGAGAGCATAAGAACTGGCCACTGGAACGCTATCTGGCGATTGGAAAATACTGGAGGGAGCGGCGAGTGCAGGTCTTGTTTGGCGGGGGGCCGGGTGAACGCCCTGTTCTGGCGCCGGCCCTCGATGCAGGGTTCGCGGTAGCCGCTGGCGCCCCGCTCCTGGTCAGCGCGGGCCTGGTCCAGTCCTCCACGATTATCCTTGGGGGCGACACCGGATTGTTGCACCTGGCCGTAGCTCTGGGAAAGCGGGTGGTCATGATCATCAACTCGACCAAGCCGGGCAACTGCTTTCCTTTCGAGCATCCCGAGTGGGCCGTGGTGCCCGAAGATGGCGCCAATGTTTCTGCCGTAAAGCCCGAAGCGGTCATCGAGGCTTGCGCCGGGGCGCTCGCCGAACAACGCAACGCGCAGTTTCCCAGCACCCCGGTCCAAGGACAATTCCCTGCCAAACCAGCGGCCTCGAATGAAACCCTTTGCCTGCACCGGCTCTGCGGACAAGATTTATGGAACAACATCGATTAATTGAAAAAGACCCCAAACTGAACAAGGAAGATTTGATTGTCATCGGCGGGGCCGGTGGATTCATCGGCGGCGCCCTGGCGCGCTATTTTCGCTCCAAAGGCTTTACCCGGATTCGGGGCGTGGATAAGAAACCCTTGCCGGAATGGTACCAACGGGTTCCAGGGGTCGAATCGCTCACCATGGACTTGAGCCGCGAGGAGAATTGCCACCGCGCCTGTGAGGGCGCCGTCGAGGTGTATAACCTCGCGGCCGATATGGGCGGCATGGGGTTTATCGAGCGGTTCCGGGTCGAATGCCTGCGCAGCATCCTCATCAATACCCAAATGATCGAGGCCGCTTATCGCGCAGGGGCGCGCCGGTATTTCTTCTCCTCGTCAGCCTGCGCGTATAATACCCAACTCCAGCAGGACGCGAACGTCCGCGCGTTGAAAGAGGCCGATGCTTACCCGGCGATGGCCGAACGGGGCTACGGTTGGGAGAAACTAATGTCGGAGATGTTTTGCCAGGAATACTGGGCCGAACGCGGCCTCAAGACGGCCATCGCCCGGTTCCACAATGTCTATGGCCCCTGGGGCACCTGGGACGGCGGCCGTGAGAAAGCCCCCGCCGCCATTTGCCGCAAGGTCATCCGGGCCATCGACACGGGGAATCTTTCCATCTCGATTTGGGGCGACGGCCACCAGACGCGCAGTTTCATGTTCATTGATGATTGCACATTGGGCATCGACATGATCATGCATTGCGATGACCTCATCGCAACCCCGATTAATCTCGGTTCGAGCGAACTGGTCTCCATAAACGACCTGGTCTCGAAGGTCGAAAGGATAGCGGGCGTGAAGCTGAAACGCGAATACGACCTCAACGCGCCGCGCGGTGTTGCGGGCCGGAACAGCGATAACACCTTTATCAAAAAAGTCCTGTGCTGGGAGCCAAACACTACTCTCGACGATGGCCTCCACGCCACTTACAAATGGATTAATGAACGGTACCAGGCGCGAAAGAAGGGGCAGCGGGTGGTCGAATAGGGCGCGCAGTGAAGGGATTAAGTTTTTCGCTTTGCGTTCTTTGAGTTCTCTGGCGGCTAAAATTTCCGCGGGCTGCGGAAACTTTGCACATAAAGGTTTTTGAGCGCATCTTGACACGGCCACCGGGAACTTGTTGTAGCCGCCGCGGAACGCCGGCTTTAGCCGGCAGGGGTGGTGAATTACACACTGCTGCCGGCTGAAGCCGGCGTTCCAGTGGCAGTGTCAAGATGCGCCCGAGGTTTTTTAAGTCGCGCAGTAGGGCTGGCTTATTAGTCCGGCCTGTTCCATAATGCAGCGGATACATGCGTGAATACCTGAAACGCGTTCTCGAACTCGCCAGGCCCTATCGGAGCCGGCTTGTTCTTGGTCTGCTGTGTGGTTTCCTTTCGGGCGCCTTGGCGCCTACCCTTGGCCTTTCGCTAAAGCTCGCAGTGGACGCGGTCTTTCCCGCTCAGAGCGTGCCGACCGTTCAAGGCGCCGCCTCGCCTGCTGCGCCGATGAACCGCCTTGCCGGACCCTCCGGAGGGCAAGCCAATCTCGGCCCAACCCCTGCCCCGCCAAAGAAGAACCTCGCCGCGCGCCTCCCGGCCCCTTTGAAAAGGCGATTGGATGCCTTGGGACAATGGTTTCGTCCTGCCGGCCACGCCTCGAAAGCCCGTTTGGCTCTGGTTATTTCCTTTATTCCTGCAGCCATGTTGATAAGGACCCTGCTGGCTTATTTAAATGTTTATCTCCTTTCCTGGGTCGGATTTCGCGCAGCGAGCGATTTGCGAGTCCGCCTCTTCAGCCATTTGATGAGCCTGCCTCTTGGTTTTTTCAGCAAGAGCAGCACAGGGGATTTGATGGCCCGAATCGAGAGCGGGATGATGGTCAATGCCACCATCAAAGATTCTTTTGGCATCATGATCCGCGAGCCGATCTCCATTATCGTGCTGGTCGGCAGCTTGTTCGCATTGCAGCCTGTCCTTACCCTGTTCACGTTGCTGGTTTTTCCGGTCTGCCTGTTACCGGTCATTCTATTCGGACAAAAGTTCCGCAAATCGGACCACGGGATTCACGCCAAGAATGCCAGTCTCAACAATATCATGCAGGAATCCTTTACCGGGATTCGCGTGATCAAGGGCTATAACCTCGAAACAGTCGTCGTCAATGAATTCCGCCGCGCCACCGACGCGGTCACCAGCTTTTTTATGCGCACCATCCGCGCCGGGGAGTTGCCTGGACCCTTGATTGAATTCATCGGGAGCATCGGCGTTGCGTCCGTCTTCGCCTATTTTGCGTTTATCTCCACTGCCCCCGCCCCGGCAGGAGATATGATGGCCTATTTTTTTCTCGTATTCAGCCTGTACGCCCCGCTTAAGAATCTTAGCCGGCTGCAACATCAACTGTCTCTTGCCCGGGCGGTGGTGCTTCCCATCTATGACGTTTTAAACACACAATCCAACCTCCCTGAGCCCGCCAATCCCAAACCGCTTCTGGCGCGTGACGTGCCCATCCGGTTTGAAAATGTCTCCTTCTCGTATGGGGACAAAACAGTGCTGCACAATATCAACTTGACAATCCAGCCGGGCCAATTGGTCGCGCTGGTCGGGCGCACCGGTTCGGGCAAGACCTCGATTGCCAACCTGCTGCTGCGCTTTTACGACCCGCAACAAGGGGCCGTCTTGATCGGCGATACTGATATCCGCTCGGTTACCTCCCGCGACCTGCGCGCCCAGATCGCCGTGGTGACCCAGCAAACCATTCTGTTCAACGACACCATCCGCCATAATATCGCCTTGGGCCGGCCCGGCGCGTCGGATGCCGACATTGAAGAGGCCGCCAAACACGCCTACGCCGATGGGTTCATTCGCGAAAAACCCAAAATGTACGAATTTCGAGTGGGAGAAAAGGGCGTGAACCTTTCGGGCGGCCAGCAACAACGGCTCGCTATTGCCCGGGCCATTCTGAAGAACGCGCCGATACTCATCCTGGACGAGGCCACCAGTTCCCTGGATACGGAAGCGGAACGCATTGTTCAGACCGCCCTCGAAAACCTCATGCAAGGTCGCACCACGATTTGCATTGCCCACCGCCTCTCCACGATCCAAAAGGCCGACCTCATTGTTGTCCTGGACCAGGGACGGATTGTCGAGACCGGCACGCACGAGGAATTGATCGAAACGCGCGGCCTGTACAGCAAGCTTTACGACCTCCAGTTCGAGACCGCCGCAGCTTGAGGTTCAATGGTTGGTCGAAGTGCAATTTGGTGCAACCGGAACCGAGAGGACAGAGTCTTGGGGGGTGAAGGTTGGGGGGAGACGTAGGCGGTGGTCGGTGGTCGGGTAACAGTCCTTACGCCTCACCTGATGCATTTGGGCGCGCGAATTGTTTTCCACGCTGCGCGGTGAGCAGGCCGGAGCGGAATCCTTCTGAGTATTCTTCCCGCAAATTCGCCCCGCTGACAACCCGCTTCCGCGACACCCGCGGCGCGGATTGCGACTCCACTTTGAATCACCGCCCCAGGATCCGGAAGAAGGCCTGGCCCGGCAAAGGCCTTTCATCCTCAAATTCCAAAGTCCCTGTCGTGTTTGGCTTGAGGATGACCTGCGTGGACCAGCTTCCCGTCAAGTCCGAGCTGTGCTGGACGGTATAAGCGACCCCGGCCTGGCCGGCGAACCGAATCAAAAAGCTGTTGGCCAACACAACGGCAACCGCGCTTTGGACGCCGGGCGCCGCATAAGCCCAGTCCGGCGCCGGGACGACCCGTAACACATCCGCAACGGCATAGGCGCCGGGTTGATTGGCGCCGCTGACAACCATCGACACGTGATTGGAAAGGGCCGCGTCCAGGACCACCGACCCGATAAAAACCCATTGGTTGGTGGGAACGCCCAGCGGGAACAGGGCCGAAAACAGATTTGTCGTTCCCGACAGGACATTGAAGGCCACATTGGTGGCCGCAAATCGAATGGCGGGCGCCTGGACCGCCAGGCGATAGCGCCCCGACCAGGCAATCGGCAAAGACCAGTCCGCTTGCGCGGTGTTGTTGGAATCCAGCAGCATCAGGCGCGCGTCGATTCCCCACGCCGCGTTGGTCGTGGAGGTCCATGTCCCTTGGCTCTCCGAATATTCGGGATCAAGGTTGTCCAGGTAAAGATCGTCCGGGAGAAACCGCAAGATGTTGGTTGCCAGGTTGCCCGCCGCGTCCGTCACCGCCACCGCCACCTTGGCCACCAGGTTCGAGGGCGCCGGCAAAGCCACGTTCCACGAGTTGGAACCGGTGCGAACACACATCGACGTGAGGTTGGTGTATTGCTGGAAAACGTCGCGCAAACACACAAACGGCTTTTCCTGAAAAATCGGCGCGCTGCTGGTGATGGCCAGGGTAAGGGTTTGATCCTGTACGGTGGGGACGACGTCCAGGACCGGCGCAGGCAGGTTGGTTGCGCCGAGCCATCGTTGCATCGCTTCGACGGCCGTGCAGTAGCGGAAGGGCACCTTGGGGTAAAGGGCGGCCGCCTGGCTAAGCAAGCCGCCCAGCTTCACGATGTTGGCTGCAAAATTCTCGGGCAGATGATCCCAAAAACACGCCACCTGGTCCACCCCATTCGACCCCTGCGCGAAAATCTCATCCACGGTGCTTTGCGTCAGATTCTGGATTTTGACCGATCTCACATTCCAGCCCGGCGTGTCGCCGGGAATCTGGTAATCATTGGTCGAAGCGTGAAACGGAACAAATGCGGACGGCGCGCGCGACCAATCCTCGACCCCGGCGATCGGGCCTGCGTTGGTGTACCACGAGACCTTCACCCCGTAGTTGTCATGAAAACAGAACGGTATCAACTCGTTCAGGTGCTGCTGCCACGCCTGGTCCATAAAATGCCAGCCGCTGCGAAAAGACACCGGGAAAATCCCTTCTTCGAGCAGGTATTGGGCGAGAGTAAAGTCGAAATCGGCGCGGCGTTCGTTGAAGGTCCGCGTTTGGTTCCAGTAATAGGTCCCCGTGCCGTTGTAATCGCTCCACATGAAGGTGTGATAATGCAGCGAAAGTTCGTCGCCGAATTGGCGGATGGCCTGCCCGTGATACTGCTTCATCAAGTGCAGCGTCATCGTGTCGGCAATAGGAACGTTCAGGTTGATGGCGTCGCGGTAAATGTTGCCGCCCATCATCCACCAGGTGAATTTGATGGTCTGCCCGAACGAATCCTTGAACTGACTGCGCCAGGCCGAATCCATCACCTGAAAAATCGGGGCGTTTGTCTGCGTGAAGGAATTCTGCGAGTAATACGGATGGCGGGTGTAAACATCCACCGTTGTCACGGCATTCCAGATGGCCGTATCGGACCCCACCACCAGATAGACCGTCCCGGGCGCGCCGCAAAAACCGCTAACCAGCCCGCAGAAAATGCCGGCTAGTATCGCCGCAAGCAGCGTTGCCCCTTTTGATTGATTTAACACGCGAATTGTTTTGTGCGCTGCGTGGGTGAACGAACTCTAAAGCCAACCGGCCCCGCTTGTCGAGGCAAAAGCGCACCTTACCGGTCCGTCCGAAGCGGATCCCAAGGGCGCGGTGCGAGCTGACATAAGCTCAAAACGGAGTGATGGAGTGCTGGAGTATTGGGCTTCCCACCACTCCATCGCTCCAATACTCCAATACTCCCTCATTCCGTCTCACTCGTTTTCCATGGGATCAGGAAGTCCGAGTCTGCTGTCCGGTTATTGCGGAGGGCCTGTCCGAAATGTTCCAGATTGTTTCCAAACGAACCCTGTTTTAATGTCTCACGCGATGACGATTCAGGCAGAAAAGAATGGCGCCGTTGCGTATCTCGATCTCCCGGCGCAAATGCGCGGGCTGCGCAAGGAAATCGATGCCGCCATCGCCCGCACACTCGACCAGTGCTCCTTTTGCCTCGGACCGGATGTGGCGCAGTTCGAGAAGGAGTTTGCCCGGTTTTGCGGGGTCGAGCATTGTATTGGATTTAACAGCGGCACTTCGGCGCTGCACATTGGGCTGATGCTGCTTGGGGTGGGCCGGGGCGACGAGGTCATTACCACACCGAGCACATTTGTGGCAACCAGTTGGGCTATCTCCTATGTGGGGGCAAAACCAGTGTATGTCGATATCGACGATGCCACCTTCAACCTCGACCCGGGCCTGGTCGAACGCGCCATCACACCGCGCACTAAAGCCCTCATGCCGGTCCACTTATACGGTCATCCGGCGGATTTGGACCCGTTGCTCTCGATTTGTCGCAAGCATAACCTCCCGCTTGTCGAAGATTCCGCCCAGGCCCACGGCGCTACTTACAAGGGCAAAATGGTCGGCGCCTTTGGCGCGGTTTCCGGCTTTAGTTTTTATCCAGGCAAAAACCTCGGGGCATACGGCGAAGGGGGCGCGCTGGTGACCAATAACGCCGCTTTCGCCGCCCGCGCCCGCTCCTTGCGCGAACACGGCTCGACCCAGCGCTATTATCACGATGAAATCGGGTTCAACTATCGCATGGAAGGCATTCAAGGAGCGGTGCTGGGGGTGAAGCTCAAGCACCTCGATAGCTGGACGCGCGAGCGTCGGCGCGTGGCCAAGCGCTATCAGGAACTGCTGGCCGCTACTCCCCTGCAGCTCCCTCGGGAGGCCCCTTACGCGCAAAGCGCCTGGCACTTATACGTCGTCCGCCATCCGCGGCGCGATGAGCTCAAAAAGCACCTGGAAGCCAATCACATCGGCTGCGCTTTGCACTATCCCTTGCCGCTGCACCTGCAGAAGGCCTACGCGCACCTCGGGTATAAGCCGGGTGATTTCCCTGTTGCTGAAAAGGCTGCACGGGAATGCTTGAGCCTGCCGATTTATCCCGAACTGCCGGATGCGCAGATTCAGCGCGTCGCCCAGGTGATAAAAGAATTCTTTCAAAAATAGGGTCTCCGGCGGGAATTCAGTTTGGTCTTGGTGGTGAAGCGGCTTTGAAAACAGGACACCGGCCTGGCTCAATACACAACCAATGATCGGACGGCGTAAGGCTTGAGTTTCTCGCGTCCGCCCAGGAAGCTCAATTCGATTAGAAAGGAGATTTGCAAAATCTCTCCTCCAAGTTTCTGCACCAATGCGGCCGCTGCAGCCGCCGTTCCACCGGTGGCCAGGAGGTCATCAATGAGCAACACCCGCGCACCCGGCTTGAGGGCATCCACGTGCATCGCAACCGTCGCCGTCCCATATTCAAGGTTGTAGTCCTGTTCGTGGGTTTGAAAGGGCAGTTTGCCCTTTTTTCGGACAGGGACAAACCCGGCCTGGAGCTTGAGGGCTGCGGCTGCGGCAAAAATAAAGCCGCGCGCATCAATTCCGACTACCGCGTCCACCATGCCGGGTTTCAAACCGTTTGTGAGCAGGTCGATGCTGCCGGAAAAGAGCCGCGCATCCGCCAACAACGGCGTGATGTCTTTGAATTGAATGCCCGTCTTTGGAAAATCCGGCACGTTCCGGATTGCGTTCTCGATTTCCTTTATGGTCGGGGGCTGCTCAATGGTTGCGCTCATAGGTGGTCGTCAGGTTCATCGGTTGGTTAAAGCTGAAGCTCCGCGCAGGGTTTGGCAAGGGGCGAAACGTTTCTCAAAATCTCCCCTGACGGATTTTTTCGAACCGCGGAATACCCAGGGCGGCAGAGCCGCAACAGGAGCGATTAGCCGCAAAAGAACGCAAAGACTTATGCTTTTCGCTTTGCGCTTCTGTCCACGCATTTCACCTCGCAGGGCGAGGCCCTCAGGTCTTGGTGGTCTCCATCTTCTCGATCATCTTGCGGAGCTTTTTTAATGCAATATTTTGAATTTGGCGCACCCGTTCGCGGGTAACGCCAAATTTCTGGCCGACTTCTTCGAGGGTCTTTTGCGGCCCCCCATCCAGGCCGAAACGGGCGCGCAGGATAGTTGCCTCTCGAGGGTCCAGGGTCTTGACCATCTCCTGCAACATCCGGGTGACGGTTTTTTCTTCCAGTTGCTCGTAAGGAGTATCGGCACTCTCGTCCTGAACCACTTCAGCGAAGTTGTTCGAGTCTTCATCGCCAATGGGGGCGTCCAGGGAAGCGGGGCGGATGGCCGCCATGCGCATCTGGGCCACGCGCGAGGCAGTGATGCCTAATTCCTCGCCCAACTCCTCATCCGTGGGTTCGCGGCCCAACTCTTCTTGGAGACGCATGGCCGTGCGCCGCATTTTGGAGATTTTATCCACCAAATGCACCGGCAGGCGGATGGTCTTGGATTGATTGGCTAACGCCCTCTTTATGGATTGCTTAATCCACCACGAACCGTAGGTGGAGAGTTTGCCGCCTTTAGCCGGGTCAAAGCGCTCGACGGCCTTCATCAGGCCGATATTGCCTTCGCTGATCAGGTCCAATAAGGGCAGGCCGATGCCTTCGTAATCCCGGGCGATCTTCACCACCAGACGCAGGTTGGCCTTAATCATCTGTTCCCGGGCTTTCTTGTCGCCTTTCTTGATTCGGGCAGCCAGCTCGATTTCTTCCTGCGGTGTGAGCAGCTTGACCTGGCCAATCTCGCGCAAGTACAGCTTGATAGCCGTGTCGCCGTCGTAGGACGAGCGTTCACGGGTGCGGTGTTCCGCGTGTTCGTCCGCGTCTGGAGCGGCTGCAGTTGGCGCTGGGACGTCTTCCGTCTTCAGAGTTTCCTCTTCTTTGGCCAACTCCTCAGGCTTGGGCTCCTCCTCGTCTTTCGGGGAGGCCTCCTCTTTAGCCGCTAGAGGCGGGATTTGGCCTCGGACCGACTCCAGCCCGGTCCTCGAGTGTAATCTCCCTACCGGTTGCATTCGGGGCGAGTGCCGATGCTCTTTGTGCTTGGCTGGTTTGTGATGTTTGCTATGGGCTACCATAAATTCCGATAGAAAAGTTACCTCTCGGGTAGGTTGTGGCAATCAAATAACCGCAACCGCCTGCAACTCCGAATGGTCATAACAGAAGTCGCTGAAGGAGGTAATGGGTAATTTTGCCCATGGCCGCCAAAACAGATACTCCGACGGCGAATGGGCCGCTGTTGCTCGCGTGCCCGCCTGGCCTGTTACGGCCCGGGGTGATTCACCATTTAATGTTGTTGAGACAGCAATCCCAGTCATTTTATTCAAAACCAGCCAGTCACGTGCCAACTCTGGCGGGGGTGCGCCCGTCTCGGGCGCAGAATCGTTAGAGCGATGAGCGCCCAGGAGAATCCTGGCCAGCGTGTGCTTTGGCCCTGTTGCGCCAGAGGACGGGCGAACCCCGGCCACATCTTAAACAAAAGAACCCCAGGGCTTAAGATTTGTTGCGAACGGCAATCATATTCTGCCCGCAGGGATGGAAGCTTAAGGCGCTTCTTTTTCCGCCCCGGACCGGTTCAACGCGCTCAGGACAGCCCTGATGGAGGCCAGCTCGATGTTCGTGTCCACTCCTGCCCCCCAGCGCATGCGCCCATTGGTGTGCTTGAGTTGGATGTATGCAATAGCCGCCGCCTCTTCCCCGGCGCTCAGGGCGTGTTCGCTATAGTGCGTAATCTCAAAGCGCGGCACTCCCGCCGTGCCGAATCCGTGAACCAAGGCTGCCAGAGGCCCGTTCCCTTCCCCGGCGAACTCGACCGGTTTGCCATCGCGCAACAAGCGAGCCCGGCAGTGGACGAGTCCATTATGGCTTTCGGTTTCGAATCCCTTCAATTCCCATGGAGATTTGCGCTCGATGTATTCGCGCCAGAACATCGCCTTGAGTTCGGCGCCGCTCACCTCGCGCCCGAGCCGGTCCACCTCATCATTGGCAATTGGGCCAAACTCGCGCTGCAGCTCTTTAGGCAGCTCGATTCCAAATTCAGTTTCGAGCAGATAAGCCACACCGCCTTTGCCCGACTGGCTGTTAACGCGTATCACCTCGCGGTACTCACGCCCGATGTCGGTCGGGTCAATCGTCAGGTAAGGCACGTCCCAATGTTGGCGCCCTGCGTTTTTGGCCCATTCGCTGAGGCCCTTCTTGATGGCGTCCTGGTGCGACCCGCTGAAAGCCGTAAAGACCAGTTCGCCGGCATAAGGTTGGCGGGCCGGCACGGTCATCCCAGTGCAACGCTCGTAAATCTCGCGCAACGCATTGAGGTCCGTAAAATCCAAGCCTGGGTCGATGCCTTGCATGTAGAGATTGAGGGCGACAGTCACAATATCCAGGTTGCCCGTGCGCTCGCCGTTGCCGAAGAGCGTCCCCTCGACCCGGTCAGCCCCCGCCAGCAATCCCAACTCGGTGGCAGCCACGCCCGTGCACCGATCGTTGTGGGTGTGCAAGCTGATAACCAGCGACTCGCGATTCTTTATATTCCTGCACATCCACTCGATTTGGTCGGCATAGACATTGGGCGTGGCGACCTCGACGGTGTCCGGCAAGTTGAGGATCATCTTGCGCTCGGGAGTCGGTTGCCAGACCGCCATCACTGCTTCGGAGACCTCTTTTGCAAATTCGACCTCCGTAGCGCTGAAGCTCTCCGGAGAATACTGGAGCATGACCTCGGTGCCCTTAAGCCGTGGCAGGCGCTCCTGAATCAGCGTCGCCCCACGCACCGCGACACGCAAAATCTCATCTCGCGACATGCCAAATACAACCCGCCGCTGGGCCGGCGAGGTGGAATTATAGAGGTGAATGATAGCCTTGCGCGCCCCAGCCAGCGATTGGAAGGTGCGTTCGATTAGGTCTTCGCGCGCCTGGACCAGGACCTGGAGCCACACCTCTTCGGGGGCGCGCCGCTCCTCGATCAGGCGCCGGTTGAACGTGAACTCCGTATTGGAAGCGGAGGGAAAACCAACCTCGATTTCTTTAAACCCGCACTTCACCAGGGTTTGAAACAATTCCAGTTTCTGGCTGACGTTCATCGGGACGGCCAGCGCCTGGTTGCCGTCGCGTAAATCCACACTGCACCACCTGGGCGCTTTCTTGAGCGTGCGCCCCGGCCATTGCCTCTCCGGCAAATGGACCGGCGGGAAGGGTCTGTACTTGGCTGAAGGATTTTTTAGCATGGCTGTCTTTCGTTAATTTGCGCCGGGTGGCCGTCGGGTAAACAAAAACCCCACTGCCGGTTCCGGCAGCGGGGTTCAAGTAAATTCTCGTCAGGACACTAGAACCCGGCCGCCGCGCAGCTCAGCAGCAGCGCGCTCGATAGCAGCAGCAGTCCCGGATTCCTGTTCACAGGAAGCACCTTAACAGCCGGCCACGTCAACGTCAACTGCCTTTTATCGGCAATTACTTATGACGCCGTGTTTAGTTACATCGGCTCAGGGGTTCAATGCGCGAACTTTTCGGGAAACCTCTCCCTGTAGGGTTGGGTGAATTCCTTCTGCGGCGACTCAATTACTGCAGCATCATCTTAAAAAAGTGTATCGCCGGTCCGCTCGACGGCTGAATGGTCTGGATCTGGACGTCCTGAATACTGGGTGAGTAGAAGTAGCTGTGCACCGTGCCGCTGGCTTCAGCCGGCACCGAAAAGCTCAGGGGTGTCCAGGTTTGCAAGTCCGCCGACCCCAGCAAAGTATAATACCGGCCGGTCATGGCCGTGAATTGGAACAAGGGCGCGCCATTGTTGAACGATACCACAGCCAGGACAAAGGGCTGTTGCGGATCAAAGGGATATGTTCCAGCAAGGAATTCCTCCAGCAGCGTTAAACCGTCGGGCGTCAAATGCATCCCCGCCGTTAAGTTGGCCAGGCCCAGGTTCGAGCCAATCGAGGCCAGGAACGCCAATTCCCAGGCATCGGGAATGCCGTCGCCGTTCGAGTCTTCACCGAGCGTCAGATCGATTCGCGTTTGCTGGCCTGGCTGGCCGAGCACCGGCAAATTGCCCGCCATCTGGATGGGGACATTGGTTGTCTGGCCCAGCACGACGTACATCACGAATGATGCGCCTGTCATCAGCGCGTCGGGTTCGTAGGGATCCGGTGTGAGACCGGCATCCATAGGCACTTCAAGCTCGAAGTTCTGATCGAAAGCGATTCCCGGGACCACAGTCGTCATAAGCTGCACGCCCGTGGGTGTCTCGAGGACGATTTGCGCCTGGTCAGTCATTATCGGCGTGCCGTATTGATCACGCACTGTCCCATAGATCAGATGATGCGGCGCCGGCGGAAAAGCCAGGGGCATTTGCGGCAGCGCCAGAAAAGCCGCCAGCGCAAGAGCAAACGCCCACCAGTGGCGCGCGCCATTAAAAACAGGTTTCTCTGCTCGTTTCTTTTGGGGCCAGGAAGCCCAGGTCCCGTCTTGTTTAAGAATGAACTGCGAGTTCATAGGCAAATCGCATGAGGGTTAATTGCCGGCATAAGAGTAAGTGACGAAAAAGAGCTTTACGTCGGTGACCGACTGGATGAAGCGGTCCAGGCCCTGATTGGGATCGTTCAAGAGGGTATTGCCTGGAATGACCAGCTTCCATTTGGTGTTCCAGATCGAGCGGCCAATCAAGCGGCTGTTGCTGTATTGGCTGCGGAGCAAGGCGTTTGCCCCGTAAATGGCGGTGGAAAAGGCAGCCGTGGTGGAAACCGGTCGGAAGGCTTGATCCTTGCGAACCGCATACAGAGGCTCTGAAAGGGAATCGGCAGACTGCCAGTAGGGCGTCGTCGAGAAATCCGCGGCGCTGATGTTAAAGGGCAGCGGGATGGTCACATCATCGACATTCCAGGTGCGTACGCTGCTCGTATCGCCCAGAGGCGGACTGCGCATCGAGTCCACACCCACGGGAACGAGGTAAACGTAAGGCGTGGCCGCCAGCGCGTTCGGATCGGTGATATTAGTCGAGGTTCCCCCAGTCGGATTATCCATGCCGATGTACCCGTCAAAATCAACGCCAACGGAAAAGATCTTGGTGGCAAAGGAGCTCGAACTGAAGTTGTGATCCCCTGCCGCCAGCGGCAACCCAAACAGATTGATCCCGTCGGCAATGACGGTGCTGAAGCTCAGCACAATGCCAGGCACCGGCAACCCGCTTCCATCATCAATTTGCATACAATACCGGACCACGTCAGGGTCGCTCAGGAGGTCCGCCATCCGGCCTTTCTGCAAAACATCCTGCCAACTGCTCTTCCCATCAGCGCCCGGCAGAATGCGGTAATTCTCGCTGCGGAGCGATACGGTCGTGCTGTAACCATCCGGGTTGTTGAATCCGAGCCGCCCTTTGAGCACCTGGAAATCACCGTTCATTTCGGCCAGCGCGCTCGAAAGACCTGGATCACCGGTGTCGCTGCCGGAAAATTGAGGTTGGCCGCCGACGATGACACCCAGGGCCTGTGCACTGATCAATTGGTTGAGAAATGCCTTGCCTTGGTCCGTATTCAATAAACCGGTTTCGTAATCATAAGCCTGAGCGGCGAGGAAGGAATATTGGGCTGCAAGATTGAAGAGCGTTTGGTAGCGCTCGAGCTTTTCATTGCGAAAAATACGGAATGCGGCGTCACGCACACGATAGCCCTGGATAATGGCCGCGGCGTGTTGCCGGAAGGTCTGGCGCTGTTCCTGGATGCGCTCGCCCTGGGCGACCATCTGGTCATATTTGCGCTTGGCGTCATCAAGGTCCTGCAAACGCGAGACAATCGTCGTGAGATGCCCTTGCAAGGCCACCATTTGATTACCCAGGTTGTTGACCAGTTGCTGGGTTTGTAAGTCCCAGTCCATCGGCTGGATATTAAAAAAATCATTCAACGACGAGCTGATGTCTGTGGCTGCCTGGAGGCCGTGGATAACGGTGTATTGGACAAAGTCAGCGGTTTTAAAAATGTCGGAAGTAATCTCGCCAGCCTGCTGGATGGCGGCGCGCGCCGGGGCCAATTCATCGCCGCCATCGGCGAGGCCAAAAATCAGGCTCTGTGGGAGGGCATTGGCGAGGATGGCAGCCTGCCTTTGGGCCGCCGTCT
The DNA here is from genome assembly GCA_035946615.1 of Verrucomicrobiia bacterium. Taxonomy (NCBI): domain Bacteria; kingdom Pseudomonadati; phylum Verrucomicrobiota; class Verrucomicrobiia; species Verrucomicrobiia bacterium. The sequence continues at coordinate 12,897 of DASYZB010000060.1, read as the reverse complement.
GAGCATCGGCATTGAATTTGGAAATAATATCGCTGGTAGTCTGCGCGGCCTTTAAAATGTTCTGAGCCACTAGTATGGCACCCTGGGAGATTCGCTTTTGATTGTGTTCGCTTACCTGGGCGTTAAAAAAGGCAACGGCCTTGTCAAAAGTTAGCTTGGCCTGAACGGAATCATCGAGCGCGGCAGTCAAGGCATCCCGGGCGCGAAGATAGCCCGAGATGGCTTGTTGAATATTGCCCGGCGACTGCCGTTGAGAGGTCCAATTCGATGGTTTGCCAAAAAAACCGTCTGGTCCCACCTGGAAAGTAATGTAGCTGTTGTAATTGGGGTCCGAGGCGTTGGTGACCCAGTTGGCGTCTTTATAAAGGACGCTCTGCCAATCAGCCGGCAACTGCGACACATCGACCTTGAAAACCTGATTGTTGGTCAACTCCGGCTCGATGCCCGATACAGCGGCATCGGGCCGCTCGACATACATATAATGAACCAGGTCCGGGCCGGCGTAGCCCTGAACATAAGTCTGGCCCGGTCCTTCATCATCCGGGTAGGGAGTGCCGTAGAGATCAATCAACTGATTGGTATAGGCCAACTCCTGGTTATCAACCGATGTTTGAAAATCGGTCTGCGAATCGTTTCCTGCGCGCAGAATCTGCGTCACGTTCGCCGCATCATCGAACGCCACCGACGCATTGTTCAATGCGGTGACGGCGCGCTGATAAATCTGCTCGAAATGGGTTTGCGGGTTTACCCCGGTGACGAGGGCCGGATTGATGTCAAAGGGAATCGCATTCTGCGGCAGGCCCAGTGGTGTCAGACCAGCTTCCGCATTGTCCATGTCCGTCTGCAGAGCGATGGCCGTTGCAGGAAGTTCCTGGAGCTCGGGGACGGTTGTCCGGTCCACTTTCTGAATGCCCTCATGGCTGGGATCGGGATCGACAGGGGGCAGGATGGCGTTGCCAACGACCCAGTTCAGGTATGCCCCCTGCTCCACCCGTGCTGCCCAATGGTCCATGCCCCAATACCGCGTGACGTAGTTGGTCACTCCGGCATTGCTATAGGCGCGTTGCGGATTGACGCGTGTTTGAGAAAAATAATCCCAACCGCCGCCCGTGCCCCCAGGTTGGTAGTCCTGCCGCCAGGTTAAATCAAATATTTGCTGCCCGGTCCGCGCCACTGCCGCGGCCGCTGTGGCAAACTTCCGTTCGTTCTGATAATTGATTGAAACCGGTTCACCCAGTACGAGCACCGCTTCGATGCTCGGCACCCAATCAAAACTCGGGTTCATCAGCAGCGAATAATACCCTGTCAACGCCGTGAGGTAGTGGCCATAAGCATCCCCGTGGCCTTGGGGGTAAAGAATGGCCGCATCGGCGGCATTGATGACGCCATCGCCATTTTGGTCGGTAATGTCATAGTTAAGCAGGTAGAGCACCTCGCCTGCGTTGATGCCCTGCGTGTAGTTCCAAACCAGGCGGTTATAAACCGGTGGTATCGTGACGCCCGGCAGCAGCACGTCATCCCGCCCGCGCAGCAAATCGAGGTTTTGCTCGAGCAACGAACTGACTTCTCCTTGAAAGACATACAGGGCTGTCGCAATGCTGCCGTAGGCGTTATCCTTGCTGCTGACGCCGATGGTTGGATTCGCCGCGTTGGCCCAGGCCTCGTTCCCAAGAAACATGTAAAGGTCGTTGAGATAACCCTGGGCAAGCAGCAGTGCGTCGTTGGCTGGCCCATAATTAATGCCGGAATTAATGCTCAAGGACTCCCCGCGCCGCAGCACCGTTTCGTAAATCTCGATCAGGCCGTAATTATTGATCGTATCCAGATTCAGCGCGATGTCTCCTTCCCAGCGGTGGCCTGCCTGGGCGATTATGCTCACGGTCGTGTTCACCTGGTTGTTGAACAAATCCGTCGTGCGCTGGTTAATCGGGTTGATCCCCGCCAGCACCCGCTTAATCCAGCCTTCAGCCAATTGCGGCGATGTCCAGGCCGACCAATTCGTGTCGGCCGGATTAGCCAGCGGGTTGACCGAACGATAGCGCATAACCAGATAGTTATCGCTGAGCGCCTGGATGCCCGCCCCGCCCAGTGTATAGCGCGGGATTCCAATGCCATTAGTAAGGACCGGCCAGGACTCGTAAGGGGGCAGAGGCGGCAGCCCATCCACCGGAGGAGCAATGCGCCAATCATATTGGTAATCGGCAAAGCGCCCGGCGACATCCGCCGTGTGTTGGAACGTAATCAACTCGTTCAGCGGGTTGGCCGATGGGATCACTTTCAGCTCACCTGGGTAAAGGGGCGGCGAGACCCGCGCGATATACACCGAAATGGGCTCGCCGATTTGAGTGAATGCACGGCCATTGCCTGTAATATAGGTGACGTAACCCGAACCCGGCCCGCTGGCGCTCATCGCGTAGGAATCCACTGCCGTATCTGAATCGTTCACCACAGCCAGATCGCCAACGCCCACTGTCACATTGAGGTTCGGGTTGGGGATGTACTGGCCAGGTATCTGTGGGTTTTCGTAAAAGGTTTGCACCACAGTCGAGAGCGAATCAATGGCCGCATCCCATGCGGGTTTGTTCAATGTGTCCGCATCCGGGCAAAGCGCTTTGACGAAGGCGAGATCTGAATCCCGGAGCACGTTCAACAAGAGGTATTTTTCGCCCACCAGTTCATCGACAAACTGTCCTTGCAGCACCAAGGAACCGGCGGCGCTTCGATTCGGGTCAAAAAAGAACCGTTGCGCCAGGTGCGGCGGCAGATTCGGGAAATAGATGCGGCCTTGATAGGAATCGGTTCGAACGCTCGGCGGCAGCTTTGGCAATGTAGCCGGGGTCAGATCAACGGTCTTGTCGCGAGTCGGATCGAACAAGACCGCGCTCACCGGAGCATTGATAATGTCTTCGCCAATGGACTGCTGGTACAGCAGCTTGACACTGCTCTGGTCGCGCACCGCAGCCAGGCCATTTTTCGGCACCGTAAGGGTTTGGCCCGAGTACAGCGTCGGGGTAATCGCCGGCCAGGTCGGCCGGTAAACGATGTTCAAGCTGGACGTCAGTTTTGACGTCGGATCCCCTATAAACCCTCCCGCTCCATCCGGCGTCCGTAGATAAGGGACAATCGTTCCGTCTGGCGGCGGGTTGGCAACCCCCGGCCAGGCGAAACCAGGCTGTGTTTTGTAATAAAACTGCATGGTGAAGCTGTTCGTGGGCGTCGGCGGTTGAGCCAGTTCGGGCGGGCGATTGGTGTAGGTCACCATCGCCATCGAATACTGGTTGGTGCTGGTAATGGCCAGCGGCCCCTGGGCCACCACCGTGCCGTTGGATACAACATTCAACGACAGATTGTTCGTCACAATCGTGTTGTCTCCCGTGTCTTCGATAATGACCGATACCCAGTTGGACCCTGCCGCCTGAGGCATACCCGTAATCTCGAGGCCGTTGCTGCTCACCTCCGTAGCCAGACCGGGCGGTAAAGACGGAGACGTGTTCATCGTCAGCGAAATCACCCGCCTTGAAACGTGGATGAAATAGTCAAAAGGCTGATTGAGCACCGCCGTCGCCGCCGGCAGCGGGCCAAACGTGTTATTATTTGCATTGTAACTGCCCGCCTGAAGCGCCGGAAGCCCCGCGTGCAGACCACGATAGACCCAAAATTCGTTCTTGCGATCCTGGTAGGTAAAGCTCCGGTAATAACTATAAGGCCCGCTCCCATCCAGAATATCGTTCCAGCCTACAGGCAGGTCCCCTGAGTTTGCCGGTGGCTCGGTATTATAATTGATGGCGCTGGCACCCTCCCCTTCCACGGGCGCCGGCAGCAGGGGCAGCGGCATCGGTTCCTGCAACAAAGTCCCTGCCTCGACGACATAATCGAACAATATGCCCGCTTCAGGCGCTTCGCGCCTGACTTTGAACACGTCCATCGAGGGCCGTCCGTCCGAGTCCATAAAATTAACCAGCACGAACGGGTCGGAAGAATATCCATTCGATGAGGTAATGTTCAGGTCATCACGCAGGGCGTAGGCCTGTCCGGCCAGCATCAGGGCATGTTCCTCGTTTGGATTATAGCCTGCCAAGGTAGGGTCATTTTGATAGTAGATGCTGCCCTTGGCCTCGAGGCTGGGCAGCGGACCGCTGCCGCCGTTGCTCGCCATGACGATCTGGCGCGCGTTCGACGGCCATTGGATATTGTAATGCCCAATAACCGCCGGCCAATAAGCAGGCAGAAAACCTTGTGAGCCGTCCGCGTTATTGATCCGAAACCACCAGACTTCCAGAACATTGTGTCCGGGAATTGCATTGACTGGGATGATCGCGCCCAGGTTCGCATTGGTGAACCCGGCGACAAAGGGATCCACATAGGCATCTACATTAAACGAGTTGCCGTTGGTTTGGTTGATATAACCTGCCCAGTAATTGGTCCCGCTCCAGTGCTCAGTAACCGGCGCTGAAATTCGATCCCCAACGTTCACGATCTGGGTGACCACGTAAGGGTTGCTGAAAACAGGATTGAAATTAAACACCAGGTTCGTCGGGTTCCAGGCGGTCAGGTTCGTGGCTACCGACGACGCAAAGAGACCGTTGGATTTGATGCCGACATCGAGCCACGAGAACACGCGCTCGAAAGCCACGTTGTTCCCCGAGATGTACCGCAGCAGCGTCCGATGGGCCGGGTATTGAGGCACGAGGAAGGTATAGAACGCGAAAGTCGTCGTGAAGTTGGCTCGAGGCCGATCCAGGGGGTCCTGGTACTGGATGAAGGGCGCATTCTGGGTGGGGAGTTGCACCGCCGTCTGTTGCGCCTCAGCATCCGTCGCCACGAGTGGCCTCAAGTAATGGCTGTAAGCCCCCACATCACTGGGCCAGACCAAATGATACCGGTCAAAGAGGAATGGCCATTGTAATCCCGCCACTCCAACTTGTAACCAATGCGACTGGAAATCATTCAAGTTATGCGTCTCCTGCGCCGCATAAAGAGTGATTTGATCGCTATTCGGAATATTCTGCTGGTAATAGAAACTCGGCCCCGCGATCACGTTGACCGGTGACGGATAAAACGCCGAATCATCTCGCCCGTCCTGGTAGGCCGTAATCCGCTCGCCCAGGTTAATAGTCACATCCTGCGGCGTTGGCTGTTTGAATACATCCACAATCTCAAAGCCCAGGAATCGTCGCGTCACGCCGTCCGCGTTCAGCTCGCCTAATAATTCCACAAACACCCGGCCTTCGACGTTGTAGGCCAGGATTTGCCCCCGCGTGCTGTCGAACCAAAGCGTGCGCGTTTCGGTCAGCGCGTTGGTATCTACAATCGGCGTCTGGTTCGGGTCCTGGTACGCCTGGGCCACTCGCCGCGGGAAATTGGTGTTGTAAATAACGTTCGCCTCGCTAACCCGTGCCGCCGGCACATCCACCGGTTTGCCTAATGTCTGGAAGGACCCTTCGGTCCAATACATTTTTTGCGGCGGCTTCACCGCGCTGCCGGAAACAAGATAGTGTTGAGGATACAGCCGGTAATAGACCCCTGAAATGATGGCATAAGCGCTGGAATTGGTCGGATAGTCGGGCGGTTGTGTCACAGATGGCACCGCCTTTTGCCAGGTGATATCCACTCCACCCGCCTGGACTGCAAAAACCGCCTGAGCATTCGGACTCCAATAATACGAGGCATTTGTATAGCCGTTGGTCGTGTAAGGCGCCGGCAGCCAGTAATTGACACTCGTGCCTTGCGGCAACGTCACCCCGTTCTCGTCCGTGCTCGGTACGGGAATGACTGACCCGAACAAGAACGAAACCTGCTGGCCCAAATAAGGCCCGCCAACCTGTGCCGACCGCAGCACCACCACGACCGCCCCGTTGACCTCTCCGTGCGGCCAATTGAGGTTTTGCGCGTTCCCAGCAAAGTTCGCGCTCGTATTCACGTTGGTCGTTCCTTGCACTGGAACCGCTCCAAAGCATACGAAACCCTGAAACTGATTGGGTGTGGGCGGGGCGGTCGTCAATCCGTTGGTTAATTGCTCCGAGAGGGTTGGCGCCCGGCCATCGGAACCGGGTGGAACCCCATTGGTGCTCGAGAGCGGCACACCAGCCTGGGATTGCCAGTTGATGCCAAGAGGAAAATCACTGTTCACCAGCATGTCCTGTTGCTCCATCTGCAGTGGCGGGGTTTGGGCGGAACCCTGACGCCCCAGGCACAAGCAGAGGCACCCCAAGGCCATCACGCTGCGCTTCCTGGCGCTCAGGAATCGGTTTCGAAATCTTGAAGTGGTCATAAAATTAGGCCATAGCAGGCTAATCTCATTTAGTTCACGCCCGCGCGGCGCTCTTCCAGCTTAATTGGACTGGCTTTTCTGTTGCTGCTGGGTTTTCACCGGATGCAACGCCAACCGCTCGCTCTTTTCCACCGGCTGGTGCTGCTCAGCCGGACTGATATACGTGCCTCTCAGGTTCGCCGGCTTCTCTTCCTCGACAGGGATCCGGTGGGCATTTGCATAGGCGTCGTGCCGAATTCCAGTAACTTGCCACGAGACCTTCCCGTTGCGGACGCCGCCCGCTATCTTGAAATGGTTCCCGGACACCTCTTCGGCGATATACAGGTTCGGTCCAGGCGCCCCAATCGAGGTGAGTTGATACCGAAAATCCTTGTTCAACGCCTCGAACCAGGCGGGTAGGTTCACCACCGCCTCCCCATTTGCATCCAGCGTTGCGACCCCATCGTAGATGTTCTTCATGTCGGGGGACTCCACAAAGGAATGCGATAGATACTTGTTAGCAGGGTCCAAAGGATGATCGATCTTGAACGACCCGGCGGTCTTGCTCAGCGTGCCGCTTACATAAACATTTCCATAGAACTCCCCCGCATAAGAGGAATCTGCCAGGTAAGCCGTGTATCCGGCATGGCTGTTAGCATAAACGGCAGCCTCTCCTTCCACGCTCAGGCCATAATCGGCGAAAAAGGGAGAACTGCTGACATACGAGTTGTTCAGCGTCAAGACACCCGCCGGTTGGCCGCCAAGGATGATGAAATAATGGCCGAAACTGCCGGAAAGAGTCAGCGGCAAACTGATCAGCGAGCCGTTGATCGAACCGGCTGCTATCTGCCCGGCACCCACCGCCCCATTCGCAATCTGCGCCGAACCCACAGCGCCGTTGGCGATCTGCGTCGCCCCAACCGCGCCATTGGCCAGTTGCCCTGCCCCTATGCTGTTGGCTGCAATTTTCGACGCCGGGATCGTGCCCGTGGACGGGTTGCCTGTATCGGTAAAGACGCTGCTCCAATCATAGCCGCCCAGTTTGACGGCATTATTGGCCGTGCCCGCCAGCATCGAATAAGGCGACGAGAGCAGTTGCATCCGGGGCTGAATTTCAACGTCAGTGCCGCTTGCCAGCCCTTTGACCGTGACACCGATGTAGCGGTCTGAAGCATCCGGCCCCACAAAAATGCTGCTCAGATCGTTGGTCGATGGCGCCCCGGGCACCGCGCTGCCCTGGCCCAGCAGCACGCTGAAATAACCCCGGTCCACGGTTACCGTTTGCAGTTCACCCCACAAGGGAGCAGGGTTCCCCAACGGCGCATTGTAAATGCGAAAGACGATGTCATAATTCTTGGGCGCATTGGTCGCCAGGGCGATGCCATTGGCGTCCACCAGGAACCCCTGGTAACTGATCTGGCCCGGCGGGTTCGGCGTGGCGGCATGTGCCGGTAGAATCACGGCACACAGCCCCATCAGCAGGATTGGGAACAAAGCGCGGCCTCGAGCCGCCCGGTCAGATCGAGTTTTCATAATGATGGATTGAGTTTGGACTTGAAGAGGCGAAATTCTCATTTGCTTGCGGGCTTCAGTTTGCAGGATTTCGGTTTTCACATTCATTGCTGGTTAAGGGTTGCTATCGGGCTGATCCGATTTAATGAAAAGATACCGCTGACATAAAAATTCCGGGTGGCGCCGCCCAAACCGCCCACCGTGATGGTTTCGGCGTAATAACCGACCATCGTTTGGCCCACGCTGGTCAGGCTTGAGAAATCATTCCCAGGCGGGCTGATATTGAGGGTGATCTGGCGCGTGATGCGGTAAGACTCATAGCCCTGCGCCAACTCCGTCTGAAAGGTCGAGTCCAGGTTGTCGTGGTCCGGATGATAAGTATGCAGAAACGGATTCGATGCCTGGTCGTCGTAAGGCTCATCGGCCGTGGTCGTCAGCACCCCGCCTTGGACCAATTGCCCGCTAAAAGGCATCGGCGCGTTGCCGCTGGTCCAGGGCAAGTGCGCCGCTGTGATCCGCCGCGCGCTATCCAGGTGCGCCGGATCCAAAAGGCTCTGGCTCGTCGCCACCATCAGATTCGTGTAGGGGCTCAATCCGTAATAGGCCCGTTGAAGCAGAACCGCATTCGTGCCGTCGTTGTGAATGATCAGCCGCAACGGAAATGGCCTCGCCACAGATCCCAGGTTGGTGTTGATGCTCGTAACAATGTAATTGCCGTTGCTCGAAACCACCGGCACGTTGTTCGAGTCCAGCAAATAGTTTTTCAAATAATTCCCCACTTGGGTCACGTTCGCATTACCGACCCACAGGCCCGCCGTCGAGGACTCCACCGCCGAAACCGGGACATCAACCTCCGTGAAATTAAACGAATCCGTGAATTGCAAAATCCCCGCAAACAAAGCCCCCGCGCCGCTGGTCATCAAATAACGGTTAATCCCAAGCACAACCACCAGGTCGGCGCCCGGCTGCCCCTGCGGCGCCAGTGTCCAGCTCTGCACACCGTTGAGCGGCAAGGTGCTGAAACCATAAGTCAGGTTCGAAGTGATTAGTGCCCCCCGCACTAACATCGGTGGCGCCCCGGCAATGGCGGCCTGACCTGCCGGGGGTGGCGCTGAAGCAATCAACCGCACGCTCACAGTCACATTGGAAACCGTCGTGTTCAGAAGATGAAAACTGTATTGGCTGACCTCGTCCCCGAAACTCACCCCGCCCGAACTTTGCAGGCTCACCGTAAATGGCCCGTAGTAATTGTTGAAAAATGTCCCGGACCGTATCCAAAAGGCTTGGCCACGAAGCACGGGTGTTGTATGAAATGTGAACAACTGGCTCGGATTTGTGGGCCCCAACGCCCCGCCTGTGTATTGGAACACCTGCGCCATGCTCTGCAACGTCGGCGCCAATGAAAGGAAGCTGTCGAATTCCGGCGGGTTGGAAGGGCTCGTTGGGAAACCGATGAAGTTCAAGCCGGCTGTGGTCCAGCTATATTGCGGCGCAACCGGTTTGCCCTGCAGTTGCCATATATAATTGGTCGGGGCGGCTGAATAGACCAGATATGCGGCGTTCGGCACCAAGGTCGAGAATGTGTCGTTGATTCCGGTCCCAATTCGCCCCCAGGTGCCCCATTGACTATTGCCTACCACCGGACTTTGCGGGCTGGTGGTGAATTGGCTGGTCGGTGGCGGCTGCCATATCCAGACCTGTGAAATGGGGTTGTTCAGGTCCGCGCCCACAAGTTGGTCGAGCGTTTGGTAGGACGCATCGACATGCAGAAAAATCGCCGTCCAACCTGGCTTGATGAGAATCGACTGCGTCAGCCATTGGGCCTCAGCCGTGAACGAGAACGTCATCGCCACAGCGATGAACAATCGGAATTTCGATTTCATGGTTTGCGATAGAAATACCACGTGGGCTGCGGATTAAGTCTTTGCAGAGAAGGCACCGGGGCCCCGTTGGCCACACCGCCAAAGACCAGCATCTCCGTTCCGCTCCAGGCCACCGTTGCGCTGCTGCGTGGTTGCGGGTTGCCCGTCGTGCTCAACGCGCGCCAAGTCCCCGCCACCGGATCATATGCCCCGCCATCAGACAAGGTCCCCAAATACGATTCGCCGCCAAACACCAGCATCTCCTGGCCCGACCACACGGTCCCGTGCGCGCTTCGGGCTGCCGGACCATTGGTGGTGTTCAAAGATGACCAGCTATCGGTCGCCGGATCGTAAATGCCCCCATCGGCCAAATAGTTGCCTCCTCCAGCCCCGCCCCAAACCAACAGCTTTTGGCCAGTCCACACCATGGAATGTCCGCTCCGGACCAACGGCGCGTTCAACGTGCTCATCGATGCCCACGCGGTCGGCACCCCATTGATGTCCAGAAGCAATTGCGCCCCGGTATTTAATGCGCCTGTGGTGTCCTGCCCGCCCCAGACCAGGATCCCGGTCCCAATCGAAACGGCGCTCACCCCAAAGCGCGGGCTCGGCGCATTCACAGCCGGCAAAGCAGTCCATTGGTCTGTCGCAGGATTGTAAAAACCACCGTCGCCCAATACCCCAACGCTATTCCGCCCGCCCCACACCACCATCCGGCTCCCGGTCCACACCGCGATGTGCCCGATCCGCCCCGCCGGGGCGCCATTCGCTGAAATGGCAGTCCAGACCCCGTTGCTAGGATTAAACCGACCGCCCGTATTCACAAATGTCCCAGCCGAAGAACCGCCCCACACAATCATTTCCTGCCCACTCCAAACTGCGGTGTGTTGGTCCCGCGCAGACGGCGCGTTCGTGCTAGGGATCGTTTGCCATACATCCAGATCTGGCCGGTAACCGGCGCCCAAGCTGGAATCCACACCAGCAGTCAGCGTGCCGCCCCACACCAGCAATTGTTGTCCTGTCCATACACCCGCTTGCCCGATTAATGCCGACGGACCATTGACTGCCGAACTGGTCTCCCATCCAGGCCCCGGGATGGTCGTGAAAAGGCGAAAACCTTCCGATTGCAGAACCGCATCTTGCGAATTGAGCGACGAAACAGTTGAGCCGCTCATCATCGAGCCACTGGCCGATAAAGCGTAGGCGGCCGGTGTCAGGAGTTGATCAGGGGCCAGTTGCTGTACCCCATGGGTCCCGTCATTGAACCAAATCCGCAAGCGCATGGACGCATTCGCAAAAACCGACACGGGCAGAGCCGCCATCCCCGCCAGGTTTGTGTCACCCAGAAACACCATGAACAATCCTGCGCTTACCGGAACCGAAACACTCAGGTCGGGCTGGCCATCATTGTTCGCATCCACCGAGCTCAGCCAGTAGCGTTGAGAACCATCCGCGCTGACCAGCGCAAACTTGAATTGCCCTACCCCGCTGAAAGGACTCCCGCTCACTAGGACGCGGCCCTGGTAACTTAATAAATCGGTTTGCTGCCCTCGAGCGCTCCAGACACACCCGCATCCTAAAAAGAGAAGAATCGTCAAAAATGCCACGCGCGTTTCTCGAGGGATCGAAACCGCTCCTCTAATCGGCTTTGTCAAACAGCCGATACTGCGCGACACAGCCCCATAGTGGCTTTCCGTACAGGCAAGCCCGGAGTCAAGGGCACAAAAAAAAGCGAACCCGCTCAAAATACTGGTGAATTGCCGCGCATCTTAACGCCCATCTGGCCTGTTTCGCAAGAACTATTTAGAAGAATTTATGCCAATAATTAGTAACTCAGGCGAATTTACGGAGATTAAGTTTCGACCTGCGCCAGCGTCGTGTTTCACACAAAAAAGCGGCGCAAGTGTCACCCATTAGGGCGGGTGTCAACAGGTAAAAGAATTGCCGTTCCCAAAGTTTTTCGATTGGGGCTGACTCGCCGCTGCCGAGAAGCTCGTGTGCAACGCACCATTCGAGCCTGTCATTTCGTCTCTTGATTCCGGACGCTAATCGGCGGGCCATCGCTTGCGCCGAGGCGATCCGTTCAGTCACCCATCTGGTTCTAGCGCGGCGGAGCAGGTGAGAGCAATTCATCCACATTGAACCGAAAGGGCGGGCACAAAGGCCGCGCCCCTCCGGCTCGTTTTCTAGGCGCCATCCGAATACCCCTCGGGTCCAGCTTCGTCAAGGGCCTTCGTCGCGCCTTTTCTTCTGTGCATGATTTGCTTTCACCTGCCCCACGCTTGGCCGCGAAGTCAGCGACTTCACCGCCAGCGCCCATCCCGCTGCTGCGGGACCAGAAAACATTCAGTGCCGGTCCGTGTTCATTCAGTTGGTAAGAGCTTTGGTTTCGCCGGCCCCGGTCGCCAGGGGTCGGCGTCCAACACTTGCTTGACTCACGGCGCGGTCGAATCACCTGCAAACCTTTTCCTCAAGCAGCTTCACTGCGGTGCTAAAGTTAGCGGAGCACGGCCGCCTCCAATCAGTCCTGAGGGCTCGAGGCCAACACTTGCACTGGCTGGCGGCCGCGCTCCAAAATTCAACTGCTCATTTCGGGTTTGCCAGGCTGCCCAAACATTCGCTTGGGATCGTAATCGGTTGCCTCTGCCATTAGAAACCAGGCCGCTTTGGCCAGCTTGCAGGCCAGTGCCTTAGTCGCGATCACGTTGCTGGTCTTGGCCGCCTTGCGGTCAAACCACTTCCGGCACTGCTCGTCGGAACGCCGCGCGAAGTTGGCCGCTTCCACAAACGCCCAGGCCAGATACTTGTTCCCGCATTTGGAGTTGTTCTCTCCCTTCTGCTTGCGGTTGGAGATGCGCTTGGCCTCCACCGCCCGGCAGTAGCTGGCAAAGTGGCCAGGGTCCGCAAACCGATGGATGTCGCCCACCTCCATCGTAATGGTCATCCCTAGAATCTTGCCCACCCCGGGCAGCGTGGTTAGCACTTCCCAGTCTTTGGTCTTCTGGCCTTCTTTCTAAGAATTCAATGTCAAATTTCATCCTCGTCCTCGCTCGCTTTTTTTCGAAACCTGCCTCCTCCGAACCAAGCCAGACCTAACCTGTCTAACGCCTGCCAACAAAATCACGCCTCCTCATGAACCGGAACCAATCGGAGGTAATCGGAGGTAATCGGAACCAATCGGAGGCAAACCGCCCCTTTCTCGGTTTCCTTCAGGGGTGTCCCATCCGAACTGAATCAAACCAAATCTCACCAAATGTAACTGCAACCCGCGGC
>DASYZB010000059.1 GCA_035946615.1 Verrucomicrobiia bacterium | reverse complement strand
GTTCGTTCCCCGATCTGCCCAAAAAGAGACCACAGCGCCACGTCATTACGTTCCTGAATCGGCTTTTGAATGGAATTCCTGACTCCTCGATCACCCCCCCGCTCCCATGCGACGATCACCTTTCCAAACGCCGAAGCCGTGCCTCTGGGGCACCGACCTCTCCGGCTCGCCGCAGGGCGCCGGCGGCGTCGGGGGTCTGCTGGAAGTCTCTGCAATCTCAAATTCTCAAATCACCAATTGCTTCGCGGCCTTCGACGGCAACGGGAACGTCCTGGGCCTAGTCAATGCCGCCGACGGCACCCTCGCCGCCCAATACGACTACGGCCCCTTCGGTGAAGTCATCAGAGCCACCGGGCCAATGGCGAAGGCCAATCCGTTCCGGTTTTCGACCAAGTATCAGGATGATGAGACGGACTTGGTTTATTACGGGTACCGGTACTACAACGCCAACACGGGAAGGTGGTCTAGTAGGGACCCAGTGGTCGACCCTGGATGGAACCCAGGCCTCTTCGATTCCCTGCTCGCAAAATCTGCCAGGCTTATTGACGATTATCCCAACCTCTCCTGCTTTATCGGCAATAAACCAATAACGAGTTTTGATGTGCTGGGGCTCTGTGATCCAGGAGCGAAGTGCGGAATGGACGTGGGTAATGCGCTTAACCAGACGCGAGAGCTAATGATAAGCCAATTCAAGAACTTGCCATCCCGTGCTCAGAAATGGAGGAACTGCGAGCCGTACCATGCCCTCATGTACGACTGGACCGACGTTCCGGCTCTCTTCAGGGGCATCTACAGCTGGGATTTGGACGCCATGACTTGGCTTTGGGGTAATTACATGAAAGGGAGATCCTGCGGGGATTGCCCGCAAACCGTTACAATTAACAATAAGTGCTATAACGCTTGGAATGCTAACTATTACTCCTTCGGGGTTATCTGTAGGGAGTGTGGCATGACATTCCGCGATATTCGAATAATTATAAACACGTGGAAAACATTCAATTTCACAAAATGGTTTGATGACAGCGAAGCTGCCATACAGTTTGCCGATTGGGGACTGCTCAAAGCAAACGCGAATGGAATCCGCGTCACGGAACAAAACGATCTCACAAAACAGTGCTCGCCGTGTAGTGAAAAGTACACCGGTACTCTCGGATCTGTATGGCCTGAGAAGAACCCTTAATATGCAGCGGAAACTATCGTTCAGTTCTGCCAGCTTGGCATTTTGTTTTGTTGCTTTAAGCGCAGCGGTAGCCGCAATTAGCCTGAGGTTGCAAAGTTGGATCGTTCATCCACCACAAGCGAGTGCCGTGTACGGCTACCCGCTAGTGTTGTTAGCTCTAGCCATTCTCCCAGCCGTTCCGGCAAGCATGGTTTCCCTCCTTGCTGCCGCGCTTCATCGGCACCCAAAGGGGGTCTTCTGGATAACCTATAGCATAGTCTGGATGATGGTATCATGCTGGACATTGATAGGATCCCAATTACGTCCATAAATAGGATCCCAATAAATAAAGTGGGGCCGGATCTCAACAGTTGACATTTACTTGAAGCCGATGGGAGCAACTCCGCGAAACCGACAATGCTCGGCTTCCCCGTGGCGCCGGAGGTCAAGGTCCGTTTTGCGAAAACGCCGTCGTTTGCAATTTGCCTCGCAACTACCTGCAACCCAGTGGCCTCCCAAAAACCCGCAGACTTGCTTCGAAGGCCCCTGATACGATCTTCACGGTTATTCATCCGGGGCCGAGGAGAGCCGATCAGGCAAGCTCCCCGGAGGCCACGGTGAATAACCGTGCCGTGCGCGAAAAAAATCGATGTGAAAAACTTTTGCAGCCGGGGTATAACGGTTCCGGCCGCATCATGGATGGGGTCAGCCCATAGTTTGGTTCGGTGGGCTCATGGTTATTGAGGAGCTTAAATGCCCAGCATGGGCTGTGATGTGTCGGGTTGGTTCCCGTGGCGCATGTGCGTGTGCAGCTTCGCATTGGCCGCTTTGGAGGTGCCAAGGTGAACCCGAGCCGCAATCGCTTTGATCGACAGCGTGGTTTCCCGGCGCAAGCGCGCGGCCATCTCAAGTTTTAGCGGGTCATTCTTCGGTCGGTTCGCCAGGTCTTCCTCGCGCCAGCCAAGCTGCTGGAGCTCCTCAGCGATGAGCCGCTCGGCTTTGGCCTGCGCCGCTTGCAAGTGCAGTTGGCCGGCGTGATGACCGCCTAAGCTAGCCTCCATCCTTGCCAGCATTTGCCTTCTGAAAGCCTCGCTGCCCAAGCACCAACCGTGCTGCATCGCTTTGAGCGTCTCCGGGTCGGTTTCTTCGGCGCGGCGGGTCTCCATTCTCTGCTCGAAACACTGCCGCGCCATCGGGGTATCCTCCTGAATCCCGTGTTCACCGAGCAGTCGGTCAACCCGGATCCAGGAGGGCCGATGCTCGGGCGCGGCGACGTACGCACCAAAGCTGCTCCACGGATAGGCCAGCAGCCGCTCTTGAGGGTCGAGCAACCTGGCGCGGACTGGATTGAGGTGCACGTAATCGCAGGCCGTCTTCAGGTACCCGCTGCTGCTGCCTTCGACCAGTTGGCACCGATAGCGCCCGCTGAAGACATGACCGACAAGGTGGTGTCGGTGGTTGAGCCGAATGGTGTAGCTGCTTTGTAACCAGGCCATTCCCGGCACGAGGTTGGGTTGCGGCGTTTCCAGCACCAGGTGATAGTGGTTGGGCATGAGGCAATACGCATGGACCTGCCAACTGGTTTTCTGACACGCTTCGGCAAGGCTTTTGATAAAATCCTGGCGGTCCACGTCGTCCAGGAAGATTCTCTCACGCCTGTCGCCACGGCTCATCACGTGATACATCGCGCCGGGAAATTGAACGCGAAGCTTGCGCGGCATGAGCGGCGGGATAGTCCGGCCGGCCGTCAACGTCAACCAAGAAATACATGCGCCGATGCCAAATCGAACCAAACTATGGGTTGACTCCATCCATGAACAACCCAGAGCCACTCACAGAGTTTTCAACTAAAAAGTTTACAACCTGTAAAAAGATTCTCGTGGTTGGCTGAGCCGTTTTGCCGCGAAACGTCGCACTAAGGGGTGGAACTCATGACAAACCCAAAAAGAGGGCCGATTAATTGTATGAAAAGAAGCATTACATCGCGCAGTAAGATCGCGTTTGCTGCCATGGCGGCGATGTCTGTTTGCGTGGGCAATGCTCAAATTGTGGGCATGTTATGGCAGAACCAACAAACCGCGGCCGAGAATGCCGTTCTGGGGTATGGGCAATCGAGCAATTCTCTTTACCTGGGCACTCCCGACGCGACATTCACCAGCTCAGGTTTTAACTACAATCCATTTGATTCGGGTGCAGTATATACTCTGTCGAGTTTCCTTAACAATCCCACCTTCAACAATCAGTCCTCGAACTTCTCAACACCTGCGGCTGGATATGGTCCAAACGCGAGTTTGGACAACACCTACTTTTACTTTGCCGGGTCGATTGTTCTTTATGCCGGGGCGAACTCCTTTCTGGTTGGCGACGACGACGGTGTGCAGCTCAATATCGATGGTATCGGATTGGTGGTCAATAGACCAGGGCACACTCCTTTCCAAGAGACGTATTTCACCGTGACAGCTCCAT
This sequence comes from Verrucomicrobiia bacterium, assembly GCA_035946615.1. NCBI lineage: Bacteria > Pseudomonadati > Verrucomicrobiota > Verrucomicrobiia > Verrucomicrobiia bacterium. The sequence continues at coordinate 441 of DASYZB010000059.1, read as the reverse complement.
CTGCCGGCACTTATCATTTTGAGCTTTCTTATGGCGAGGCCTTCGGACCGCCGGCAGCGCTGGTATGGGAGATCAATCAGGAGACGGCTGGCAGCACCGTTACGGGCACGAATGCCACCACCGCTTTTGTCATAGGCAAGTCCTACCTCAATGCGCAGGACTCGGCCGGCGCGCCGACCCCCGATCCGTATCCGAGTTGTGCCTTCATAGCCACCACTGCGCTGTCCTCCAACCAGAGCGCCAATACCGTCACTCTGACTCTTCCATCCGGAGGGACGTCGAATCTCTTCTACACCATCGTGAATCCAGGAGAATATATTTTCAATGCCGACGAAACCAACAGCGCGCAGTTCGAATCGGTTTTCCCGGAAGGCGATTACGTTTTCGATGCCCGTTGCACCTCTTCCAATGAGCAGGTTACGGTGACTTTGCCGGCCAGCA